>CAMYLH010000873.1 GCA_947259065.1 uncultured Desulfobacterales bacterium | reverse complement strand
GCCACTAAGGCACCAAGCTTTTTCCGAGACCGCGCTCAGAAAAGTTGGCCTCTCAGTGGCAACGAATTTAATATTGAAGATTGAAGATTGAAGATTTGTGGATGTCGCTTCGCTCTGCCTTTTTTATGATCTTATTTTTATAGTTGATCCCGCCGGAGGCGGACCTTAAATATTCAATCTTCAATCGACAATCTTCAATCAATGGTATTTGTGATTTGTTATTTGAAATTTATTACTGAAAACTTGAACAACGACACCTGGAAACCTTCATTTTCTTACAAACATGTTGTCAGATAAAACCCGATAAGGGTCTAGACAGCCCGCGCCAGGCTGAGCACATCGACATGGGCAGCACCATGGCGCACCAACAAGCGCGCACATTCATCTGCGGTTGCGCCGGTTGTGTAAACATCATCAACCAGAAGTATCCTCTTGTCGATGATCTTAGCCTCATCAACAAGCTCAAAGGCATTTTTTATATTTGCTGCCCGTTGTCTGCGGCCAAGACCCGTTTGCGGTGCGGTGGGGACGGTTCTGACCAGGACGTCCGGTTCAATCTGAAGATCGCTCAGATCGAAAGGCACCTGTCCGGCGATGGTTTGCCAGTTTCGAATCAATTGATAGGCTTGATTGAAACCCCGCTTCCTGAGCCTTTTTAGGTGAAGCGGTACCGGCACGACAACATCGATGCTGTCTTTATCCCAAAAAAGTCTGAAGGCCGTCAAGAGAAGTTCAGCGAGCGGACCGGCCAGTTGAATCTTGCCTTTATATTTATAGCAATGGATAACCTCTGTAAATACCTGCTCATATACCAGAGGGGCGCGGGCGATTCTAAATTTTTTCGGTGATGCGCTGCAATCGCCGCAGCAGTGATCTAACCCATGACGGCTTTCAAACGGCAACCCGCAGCAGCTGCACAGCGGAGATTCAACCGCCTTCAGTCCTCCGATGCAGTTGCGACATAAACATTCCGACAACAATCGCTCAACCTGGATTTGGACGGTTAGACTCAGATCCGCCCCCTCTGAAAGCCCATTATTATCGCCTTCCGGCGACTTAATGAAGCTCCCACAGACCAAACATTTCGGCGGAAAAATCGTCTCGATCAGGATCTTGTAGAATTTTTTCACTATCTGGGACATGATCGGTTGTTTTGGCAGCTGGGTATTGGGTACTCGGTACTGGGTATTTGGTACTGGGTATTTGGTATTTGAAAACCATATTCTTGTTCCTCTGTTTTATTCTGAAATACGGTAAAATTTCTCATAATGCACAACATGCCTCATACATGGCAACCGCAGCCGCCACCGAAGCATTTAGAGAATTGAACGCCCCCTGCTGAGGAATTGAAACCAGAAAATCACAATGTTTTCTTACCAGAGGGCGAATCCCCTTTTTTTCTCCACCAAGTATTAAGGCGATGGATCCGCTCAGATCTGAATCATAAATCGATTGCCCCGCATCTTTCTGCAGACCCAAAACCCAGAGCCCGCTGTTTTTAAAGTGTTTAATGGTTTGTACCAGATTGGTCACCCGGATCAGGCGGATGTGCTCCAATGCCCCGGAAGATGCTTTGGAAACCGCAGGCGTCGGAGGAGCACTGCGGTCTTTGGGTACAATGACACCATCAATGCCGACACATAGTGCCGTCCTGATGATGGCCCCCAGATTCTGGGGATCCTGAATGTTGTCCAGCATCAGCAAAAAATGCTTGCGGTCCTCAGCCTGCATCGGTTGCAGTATATCCTGAACAGTAATTTGAGGATACGGACTTACCACTGCGGCGGCACCCTGATGGTCGATCGTGCCGGTAAGTGCTTTGAAGTCAGCAGGGCCGATACTTTTTTTTGAAACGCTTCTGGCTTCTGCCATCGATGCTATTCGGGCAAGACGTTCGGATTTTTTTTCTTTAGCAAGATAAATTTTGTAAATACGTCTGCGCCCGGCGGCCAGCGTTTCCAAAACCGGATGAATGCCATATAATAATTCAGATTTCACGAACGATATGTCTCGAAAATGGTGATCAGTTCCGCAACCGCATCCGGCAGTCGATCATTGGTTACGATATGGCGATAGAGATCCTTTTGAGCCATTTCTTCGCGGGCGTTCTTCAAGCGAACAGCAATTACCTCAGGACTGTCGGTACCCCTGGATTGTAGACGGCATTTTAGAGTTTCCAGAGACGGCGGCATAATAAAGATGGTAATACCGTCTGGATAACGCTGTAGTATCTGGTGTGTGCCTTGAATGTCGATATCCAGTAAAATATCCCGACCGCTGCTCAACTCCTCATCCAGAAAGTCTGCGGAGGTACCGTAATAATGGTCATGCACCTCTGCCCATTCGGCCCAACGATGGCGCACAATTCCTTTTTCGAACTCGTCTTTGAGGATAAAATGATAATCGACGCCGTCTTTTTCTCCGCTACGCGGCGATCTTGTAGTGTAGGAAACCGAATAAACCAGATCCGCAAAACGATCCCGTGCGGCACGGCAAAGGGTTGATTTACCTGCACCGGAGGGTGCCGAAATAATAAAAAGAAAGCCCGATTTTTTTTCCCCGCTGGATGTCAATTTTTCCCGGGGAGGGGGTTCCAATTTCCGCTCGTTCATTCGATTCTCTTCGAGTCTCTCTGCATATTGTAACGCTGAGAGACAGTTTCCGCCTGGATGGCAGAAAGCACCACGTGATTACTGTCCATAACGATCATTGAACGGGTTCTGCGGCCGTGGGTGGCATCGATGAGACGCTTCTCTTCCCGGGCTTCGTCTTTGAGTCGCTTCATCGGAGCGGAATTCGGGGACACAATGGCAACAACCCGATCGGAAACCACGGTACTGCCGAAGCCGATATTTAATAAATTTTGATCCATCCTACCTCCAATTCACCTCTTATGAAACTTCATTTCCAAAGTAAGTGTTGGTTTAATCTAGAGGCACTTTGCATTTTGTAGGTTGGGTTGAGCCTACTCCGGACTTTGTTGGGTTTCGTTGCACTCAACCCAACTTACATTTTGCCGGTTCGAATGCGCAATGCGAAACCCAACAACGGCAGATTTTGGAACCGAGCTCCAAAAGTTTCTGTTTCGATTTGACCGGCCGTTTTT
>CAMYLH010000872.1 GCA_947259065.1 uncultured Desulfobacterales bacterium | reverse complement strand
GCGAAATCCGAAAATTGGCGCTTTTCGGACTTTTTACGAAACCATCAACGTTGAACATCGAATAATGATGTCGCTCCGCTCCGCAATTTAATTACATTTGTTTTAAATATCCGATGTCAAATCTTGAATCTCTATTTCTGTTTTTCTATTTGGCCGTTTTGATACTCGTAACGAAAATTTAATTAATTCTTCTGGTTCTTCATCTTTTCCCATTCAACGTTCGATGTTCGATGTTCAATTTTTTATTAAACCTTTCACAGTCCGCCGGCGGAAAAATAACCTATGGCTTTTGAATTCACCATGAGTGATATCCCGAAAATAGGGTTTTCACTATTATATTTATAATAATAACGAAATATTAGCTATTATTTTCTCATGTTTTTAATGCAATATTGAGCCTCATATCGATTGACACTTTGCCATTCGTTTTTTATATTCCTCTACTAATTCTACTTTGTCATATTTATCTTTGTTTCGTTCCCTTGTTATAGCAGGCTGAGAAAGCGGCATGAACGAATGCCTAAATTTTAGTTCATTTTCTCAAATGACATTAAATAACAAACAAATACAACCCCAAACCATCTTGATTTCCTGCCCCAACTGGGTCGGCGATGTTGTCATGGCAACGCCCACATTCGAATGCATCCGGCAGAACTATCCCAAGGCCCGACTCATCGGCTTGATCCGAAAGTATGCCAGAGGTGTTGTGGAAGATGCACCATGGTTTGACAACATCATCGAAATAAACGATAAAACAAGCCGTGGTTTCTTCAATCTGGTCCATAAAATTCGCCGGCTTAAGCCGGAGGTTGCCATCGTTTTGCCCAATTCATTTCGCTCGGCGCTGATTGCCAGGTGCGGCGGTGTCAAAAAAATCTATGGCTATCGTCGAAACGGCAGACACCTTCTGCTCAACGGCGGGCCGACTCCCCGTATCGAAGACGGACATGTAATTCCCATACCGATGGTGGAATATTATTTGGCAATATGCCATTGGTTGGGCCTTGACGTCACCCGGCATCACCGACCACAGCTACACATGTCCGAAGCTGTGCAAAAAAGGGGCCGCCGGCTTCTTGAGCGCTACGGCATAACTCCGCATGACATGGTCATCGGTTTGAATCCGGGCGCAAAATTCGGATCCTCCAAATGCTGGCCCCCGGAATATTTTGCCAGGCTGGCGGAGTTGATAGCGGAACACTGGAGTTGCAAACTGCTGCTGTTTATCGGACCAGGAGAGGAAAATATCGCAAATAGAATTGTGGCGCAGAGCACCGCCAAGATGATAAACACCGGACCGGATAAGGTGGACTTAGCCCTGTTAAAACCTTTAATTCATCGATGCCGGATTTTATTCTCCAATGACACAGGGCCCCGCCATTATGCCGTGGCCTTGGATATTCCGGTGGTGGTCATCATGGGACCCACAGACCCGCGATATACCCAGGCGAATCTAGAAAAAACCATTGTATTACGGCGGGATACAGAGTGTTCCCCCTGTCATCTTAAAGAATGTACGCTGGATCACAGGTGCATGACCGAAATCTCGCCGGATGCAGTGCTGCAGGCCGGCAAAGAATTACTGCAGGAGCGCACTTAATCAATGAAATCCTCTTTTTACAGAAAAAAATGGTCTAATATTAAAGCCCAGATCCTTGTATCTGAAAGATTGTGCCTATGAAGAGGATTATATCGATCTGCTGTGTGAAATGACTACCATTTCCCGGGACCCCGGCCTCAACAGCGTCGCCGCTCGGGCACTGTTCAGCATCATTATCGAAAGCTTATGTGATGAGTTTGAAGAACTTCAGACGGAAACATACAATCGGGTCATGACCCAGGTCATCACTTTTTGCCGCAAGCTTTCGGCGGGGAAAGAACTGGATCGTTCTTTGAACGATTTTAGGATTTACTCCCGCAAGGACCTGCTTGAACGCATCAAAACCCTTCGGATAGAGGCCAAGGTGTTATCACGACATCGAGATATAGAAAAGATTTTACTTTTATCGCGCGTGACCATCGGTGCCGATGTTGCCGTCAACAGCATTATCATCCAGCGTCTTTCCGCGCTATATCCCGAAGCGGAAATGGTACTTATCGGCGGTGGCAAGCTGGATGAGATTTATGGCGGCAACCCGCGGATTCGTTTGCAAAAGGCTGAGTATAAGCGGGATGGCGGACTACTTGAACGACTGTCCAATTGGCAGCTGGTGTTAAATATCATTCAGCAGGAACTGGCCGCCTGCCCGCTTGACCATACCATTTTGATAGATCCGGACTCCCGCCTTTCCCAGCTCGGCGTACTGCCAATCATTCCAGCGGACCACTATTACTTTTTTGACAGCCGATCGGATGCCTCATTTGCCGGAAAATTGTCCATGGCGCAACTAACCAATGCTTGGTTGGATAAGGTAACGGGGGTCAATGA
>CAMYLH010000871.1 GCA_947259065.1 uncultured Desulfobacterales bacterium | reverse complement strand
GGTTGGATATTGACTGCCGAATGGGGCAAGGTTTCGGGGGGGCAGGGCGCAGGTCCCTTCGTTACCCGTGGATGATCCGTTGACCAGTGATGAAAGGGGCGTTTACTTTTCCTCGTATAGACGCCCCTATTGTCAACTTGAATATTTACTTTTTTTATCACCGAGTGGGTTTGGCCGTGGACTAACATCCTCGTATTCGCGTGCTGGTTAACGCATTAAGGTCTGTCCGTTTTGGGGTTACCACAAGCTATACTCAGAGGCTTTTGTATCTAAGGCAGGAACCGTGGGCTTCCCAATCTCTGTCTTATCCTCTGGATCAATCAGTTCATTCAAGCAGATGACAATCTGACTCATGTTTTATCTCTTTCTCTCTATGCCGCAGCCTGGTTCAGTGACTCCCATACAAATCCCACCATTTCTCGGGCACAAGCCCCCTTGACTTTGTTAGGATGCTTGCCTCCAGAGGAGTATTTCCGGATATCCATGCCAATCCAGGACACCAGTTGTCGTGGGTGGGGGAAGCGCTTAACGTCTCCGATTTCGGTAATCATGGTTAGGGCAAAGAGATTCTTGATCCCTTTGTAACAAGTCAACGCCTGAACCAATTGCTCGTAGCGTGGTGTTTTAGCCAGTGCTTCAATCTGCTGACCATACTCGAGCAGGATGCTGTTAACGCCTTTTAATTGGCGCACCAACAGTTCCAGATTGACTTTAAGGCTTCCTGATGAGGCTTCGATAGTTCTATCCAGCCAGCAATAGTGGTGTAAGGTCCAAGGGGTTATGTTTTGGGTCTCGACTTTGTAGTGACGTCCGTTTCGACGTAACAAGGCCTGGATATGTTTGCGCAGTTCCGTTTGCTGCGCTAACAGCTTCTGGCGTGATCGGATCAGGTCTCGGTCTTGTTCCTGCTCTGGCTCGGGAATGGTCACAAGCGTCAGCAGATCATTGGCATAGAACTGCACCAGTTGTGCCGCATCAATGCGATCCGTTTTGACTTGTTTCCCACGTGGACTGGGAATACTAGTGGGAGCAACCACATCACAGTGATAGCCTTTTTCAACGAGATCCCGTTGCAGGGTGTAACCAATATAAGACGCCTCATAACATAGCTTGAAAGCGCTTTGTGGAAAGCATTTGTGGAGCCTATCAAGTTGGTTCAACGAACCTTTTAATGTCGGTCGGCATTTGAATGTAATGATTTCTCCAGTATTTTTGTCCAGAGCTGAACCGTGGTACTGGGTGTCATCGACGTCAAGGCCCACATAGATTATATTCTGTTTCATAGCCGCTTCTCCTGTAATCATCAATGCTTAGTGGTTAAAAGCACTCTGAGGTATCCATCTTTAATGGTAGTCCTCGGTTTAGATTGGGGAGGTAACAAACCGAGATATGCGTGGACGTAAAAGCCATGGCGGCCTAGGATATCTCCTACGGTCGGAACGATCTGGGTGGCGAGCAAACTCGGAGGCCTGAACATTAAGGAATGACTGCAGCCCCGAAAATAGACCCTGCATAGAAATCGTTTTGCAGGAACACGTGCCAAGTGCCGACCCACTTAGAAGATGGGCAAGGCCGATGCCTAATGGGAAGAAACGAGTAAGCGCACCATTAGGACAGCCGGGGTAAGGGTCCAAGCAACCGAGGAAAGATTTGCGGAGATAACGCTGGGAAAGGCCTATTTTCAGCCGGGGCTCACAGCAACCGGCAAAGGCTGTGAATCAGAGCGAGAGCAAAGAGACACAGAGGATCTAGGTCTGGCGCATGAGCCCGTATGAGCGATGAGGGTCGGGTAACGCTGGCCTAAGGAGCGGTGAACGCTTCTCCCGACGAGGTAACGCCTTGGCGGGGCAAAGGGGCTCTCGGTCATAGCGGGTACGGTGCGTGTACCTCTTCAGGACGCTGAGCCTGACGTATGAGGGCAAGACACAGCCGTATCGAGCATGTAGTAAACTGCGTTTGTGAGGGGTGTATGTGGGTGAGCGCTTAAGCCTCCGCGGCGTTGGGAAGACTGCATGGGATAGCTATGGTCGCCAACCGGACTCGGGTAATCCGACCGTCCGGGATGACAAGGGGGGCTTGCGGAAACGTGATACACGGTTTGACAGCCATTTGCCACGAAATTGGAAACGATGGATACGTTGGAAGTTGTTAACCTACCTATGTGCGCGCCGTATTTCTATCCCGACTATATGCTGATACGCAATTAATTAATGCTATAGGGCAGCTGTTTTCCACGCTTAGACCGTACTTATCAGGCATCTTTTAGGGCAAATAAGCGTTCGGTTCCTCCCGCAGGAATAAGAAGTCTCTTTCTCCCTCGATCATCCGCCCCGGATGGCTGGTCTTCAGTTCGCGCCCAATCGCATCCAGGTATTCGCGTTGTCCCACCGCAATACTTTCGGTCCATGCCGGGTGACGCTCCAGACTGCCTTCCACAAGCGCCTGATCCACCCACTCACGCAGTCCGTCGCGCAAACTGTCCGCGTCGGCAAAACCCAGTAATGCGGCAATCGCTGGCACATCGATGCACCGGTAGCGCTCCGGCAACGACTGAATTTCGTTGTAGCCCGCATGCACCCAGTCTGATGGATGTTCCACCACGCCGGCCCGGACCATGTTCAGGTCAATATAGACCATGCACCGCGCCAGATGCCCATCCGCCTGCACGGCGGTTGCGTGGTAGCGATCTTCCCAGTAGGCGCCCTTGCGTGACTTTCGACGATTAAACTGCTGGGCGACCCGTCCAGCAATCAGCTGCATGCTGCGCGCGATCTCTCCATGCCCCATGTCCTTGACCAGTAAGTGGGCATGGTTCGACGTCACGACATAATTCAACACACATAGGCCATAGCGTCTGCGTGCCTGATACAGCCAGTACACCCAGGCGCGACGATCCTTCGCAAACTTGAGCAGGAACTGCTGTTTGTGGCAGCGATGGGTAAGGTGCCAGACATGGCCAGAAAGAACATACCGATTTGCGCGGGGCATAAGCTTCCTCCTTGAAGCGGCGTTTTCGATCCTGAAAACGATGGTTTAAGACTGAAGTATAGCCAGATAGTTAACTTATTGTTTGAACATCAATACGGTAGAGAGGTCCGACCCCATCTGCCCGCCATCTGCCCTAAGTGCCTAATTATTTAAAGATTTGTTCCCGTCCGCCGCTAAGACCGCCAGATAAATCAGTTTTTAATTAGGTGGTTACAGGTAATGACGAGGTTTGCAGCACTTGGCCGTA
>CAMYLH010000870.1 GCA_947259065.1 uncultured Desulfobacterales bacterium | reverse complement strand
CCGGCGAGACGGTTGTGGATCTGGGCAGCGGCGGCGGGTTTGACTGCTTTCTGGCGGCCAAGCAAGTGGGTAGCACCGGTCAGGTCATCGGAGTTGACATGACGCCGGATATGGTGAGTAAAGCCAGAGCGAATGCAGAAAAAATCGGGACCCATACGGTCGAATTTCGATTGGGTGAAATCGAACATCTGCCGGTGGCCGATAACAGTGCGGATATCATCATGTCCAATTGTGTCATTAATCTATCCCCCGACAAACAAAAAGTATATGGCGATGCCTTCAGGGTGCTCAAGCCCGGCGGTCGATTGGCAATCTCCGACATTGTCGCCACCGCGCCGCTGCCCGAGGAGATCCAGCAAGATCTGGCGCTTCTTTCCGCCTGTATCGGTGGCGCCGCCACGATTGATGATACGGTAATGATGCTCGAAACAGCCGGTTTTCAGAATATCGAAATCAAACCTGAAGAAGAAAGCCGCAACCTTATCTCAGAGTGGGTTCCGGGGAAAAGCAAAAACGCCGGGGACTATGTTGTTTCCGCTTAAGTTTGAAATTAAAAAAAGGAGATAAATTGAATGCCGGCAAAAAGAAAACATCTAACAGCAGATGAAATTGTGATGCAAATGATTGAGCTGGCCGAAAAAAAATATAACTGCAGTCAAATTCTGATGATTCTGGCTTTACGGCAGGAGGGTGAAGAGAATTCCGGTTTGGTCAGGGCCATGTCCGGTTTGGGGGACGGATGCGGCTTTTTCAATGAGACTTGCGGTATCATGACCGGAGCCGCGAGTCTGCTTGGCTGGTATGCAGGCAAAGGCGCTGATGGTGAAGAAGAATCCGAAAAATTGCTCCCCATGCTTCAAGATTTAGGCGACTGGTTCCAGCAGGAAATCGGGGCAAAATATAGCGGCACCCGCTGCAAGGATATTGCAGGCGATTTGGTGGGGACACCGGAGGTCAAGAAAATTTGTGGTGGGATCATTTTTCAGACATTTAACAAGGTCAATGAAATTTTAGAGTCCAATAATTGTTAATTTCGTTTAACCTCTCTATAAAAATGATTATCTTCTTAATATTTTTGCAAAGACTCCGGGCGGATGCTCACTATATGTTTCTTTGCACATTAACGTTTTCACTGTCGAAGGTCCGGAAAATCAGCTTCTCTCTCTCCAATCGATCGTTTGGAAAAGGCTGAAGCTCCAGCGATTCAAATTTATAAACGGCCTCCTTTTTTGAGGGAATTGCATCCATCCCCTCTCCTATCTTCTTTCCGGTCACGGTATCCAGCACAATGGCTGTTTTGCCATCCGAGACTACCGATAATGGAATCTGGTAATTTTCCAGTAATCTGGCGGCGGCGACGATCTCCCTTTCCCGCGATCCTAAAGATCCGGCGGCACACCTGATGGCCATAAGCCGGGTTTTTCCACCGTCTGCACTTATCACCAGGTCCAGCTGGGACCGGTAAAGCTCACCGGCAACGGTCAATTCGATATCAGCGTCAATCTGGATATCTTCCTTCAAATAGCCTTTTTGCTCCACCAGATACTGTTCAATGGTCTGTCGGTTCTCTTCAGCCCCGACGTTGGGTACGTCTTTACCGGTGATAAAATCGGTAATCATTGTGTAGGGTTTGAGTGTCTTAGACACCATTAACTCCTTTATACCCCAATTGAGTCAAACTCAATTGAGGAGGTATTTGGTATTAGGTATCAGGTACTGGCATCGGGGAATTTTTCCGATTTTTATATTTCACTATATGGAGATATATAAAATTTACGCCGATTTCCGATAAACACTAATACCGAATACCCAATACCCAGTACCACCTAATTGAGCGTCGCTCAGTTAGGCTGGCACTTAATATTGTGACACCCGTTACGATGTTGCTTTTTCCAATGAAGGTGTCATGATTCGTTCGGCGTCGCTCCAAAGACCTTCTAGGTCATAAAATTCACGCACCGGCTCATAAAATACATGAATGATCACATGCCCATAATCCAGCAGCACCCAGTGGCCGTCTTTCGAGCCTTCAATGCTTAAAGGCTTTATTTTATGTTTTTTCAAATCCGTTTTAATAAAATCCGCAATCGCACTGACCTGGCGGTTTGATCGGCCGCTGCAAATTATGAAAACATCCGCGTAAGAGGTCAGATCAGCCACGTCAAGTATCACCACATTGGTCGCTTTTCTGCCTAAAATTGCTTTGATATAAAGATCCAGAGACGGATCTATTTTTTTTATCATAAATAAAGCCCTCTGGCGTTAATAAATTCTGCCGCTTTCCAGGGCACCAAATATCCAATCGACCGGCCCTCTTTTATCAGGCGGCGAATTCTGGTTGAAGAAATGTCCAGAGTGGTTACTTCAAAAATATAACTCGACTGTTTGCCACCGGCCGAATAGCAGGATTGTTCTTCGGAAAATTTGT
>CAMYLH010000869.1 GCA_947259065.1 uncultured Desulfobacterales bacterium | reverse complement strand
ATCAAGCCGGCTGTTTTCAAGGGTTTATTTGTAAATCCCAAAAGCTGGTATACCTGGGCAATCTTCTCCACCCGGCCCTTGGCGATGCGGCCCAATGGCATATCGCCATCATAGGCCAGCTCCTTGAGGGTGTTGGCCTCAAACCGCAGCGCATCTTGGTCGCGATTCTGGGTGTTGTATTTTTTTAATATGATATCAACCGCTTCATCGATGTGAGCAAACGCATAATCCCACCCACGCAGACTGGCCTGAGTAAAACGTTCCACCAGTTGCGGGTTGTTCTGATAAAGTTTTTGCGAGGTAAACAGGATGTCACTGTAAAAGTCGAAACCATGGTCTTTGGGGGCAAAGATCGTATAATCCACTCCCCGTTTTTGCATGTGATAGGGTTCGTTGGAAATGTATGCCGCAATGGCATCGGTGTCGCCGGAAATCAGATCGTCGATGCTGAAGGTATGCTTTTGCGAGATATAATCGCCCGTCTGGATGCCATAGCCGGCAAGCATGGCGGTCAGCGACGCCATTCCCACCACATCATCGGTGACCATGATCCGCTTGTCTTTTAAATCGGCAACCTCTTTTAAATCTGCCCTTTTTTTGGCCAACAGCATAAAGGGTGAATGTTGAAAAATGGCCGCAAGCAGAAAAACCGGTTTCCCTTCCATGCTTTCCAGGATCAGCGATGAACGCCCCACGCTGAAATCTGCTTTCTGAGAAACCACGTCCGCGGTCACGTCCATGCCAAATTCGTACTCTTTGATGGTCACATCCAGCCCGGCATCACCGTAAAACCCTAGCTCCTTGGCAACATAGTAGCCCGCAAACTGGAACTGGTTTTTCCAAATGAGCTGGAGCGTGACTTTGTCGGCGCTAAATGCTGAAACCGGCAGACAAAATAAAAGGAGCCCTATACACATGCGTAAAATAAAACGCTTGTATTTTCCCATGATTAATCCTTATGAATATGATTTCAGCCTAGTCTAGACCTCGTAAATTATTATGAAAATAGCTCTTATTTTTGGACATGATCGGGCATTATGAAACCTGATAACTACTGGACCCATTTAAACACATCCCTGATAATCGACCAGCGCGGTTGTTTGAGTACGGCACCCTTAACCAGGATCCAGTGGTCATACAGTCTGTGACATTCGAATTCATTCTTCTTATTCCGCAATCAACTTATTGCGATTCTGGACGTAGGCATTGCGAAGCATCACATAGGGATCAATCGCGGCTTCCTTGAGCGCCTCGTACTCTCCAATTCGCAAGGAAACATCATTGGTTGCCTCACCGGCGCGTATGGCCACCGAGGTCCAGATATCAACGGGTACCCACCAAATGGGATCGAGAAAGGTATCCCCCAAAATTCCGATCGTGCTGTTGACAAAAAACTGGCCGACTTCAGCACCCGCCTTGCGCCCTTTGCCTTGAAGCAGACTATTGATAAAGCGCACCGGAAACCGAATGTTGTAAAATACGTTGCGTACGCACATCCGCAACTCTTCGGGGATAATAAATCCAAATCCTCTGGCCACCGGTTTGAGCAGCCAAAAATACAATTTGTCATTGAAATGAAAAAGCCCCCTATTCATGCCAATTAAAGGATCGGGGATCAGTTCGACGTCTTCTTCATCTGCATATTCATCATCATCGTACTCATCTTCCTCATCCGCTTCGGCCTCATCTAAATCTTCATCCCCGGGTTTTTCCGATTGCTGGTGGTTGCGCCAGGTAAATGATGTCTTTTTCACGAAAAGCACCGGCCGGGGTGTGGCCGTAAAGGACCATAAAAAAAGACAGGGCGGCGACAAGCGATATTAATTTTTTCATGGGATGATGCTCCTTTCTGCTTTAAAAAAACGTTTTTCCCACCTCATTATTGGCAGACTATCCTTTTTTAACTTTTTCACGCAAAATTTCAATCAGCTTATCGGCGGAGTCCTTGGCAAGAATCTGTCTGAATTGGGTACGATAGTTTTTGACCATGCTGACCCCTTCGATGATGAGGTCATAGGTCTTCCACTGGCCGCTCTTGTTGGTGAGCCGGTAGTAAATCGGAACCTTTGTGCCGTCCGACAAGACGATGTTGCTTTGAACTTCGGCCCGGCCTTTTTTAAGCTCTATTTCTTTATCAAAGATGATTTTTTGATCCGTGTAAGCCAGCAGCCTGTCCGCATAGACGCCTTGCAGCAGTTCCCTGAATAACTCAACAAATTCTTTCTGCTGCTCGGCCTTCATTTTTTTCCATTCCCGGCCCAGGGTTCTTTTTGACAGTTCCGTGAAATCAAAAACTTCGCCAATTATATCGCCGATCTCTTTAATTTTGACATCTTTGGGTTTGGCCTTGAAGGTCGGATCACCCAGGGTTTTTAGAACTTTGTTGACACCGCTCTCCACGGTTTCTTTGGCGGTTGCCGCATACACTTGAAATGGCATCGCGATGATTACGGCAACAATCAGTATCATTGAGGTAACCTGTTTTTTCATATTGGCCTCCTTTTTTTGGGTTGATTAAGATTATTGAGTTGATTGAGTTGATCGTTAACAGTTGATAGTTTAGAGATGATTTTTATTAAGCAAAAGGATAAAGGAGAAAAGCCGGCAGGCTGTGAAGCCTGGAAGCATTCAAAAAGGATTTAGGCTATTTTTTACCGGATTACTTCTTACTCTCTTACCTTCTTAACCTCTCATCTTCTCTTTCTTCCACATTCCGCATTCTGAACTCTTTCATCTGCGCGCCGCGTCATAACCCTTCAGGGCGACGACGGGTCGTCTTTTATCTGTTTGCCAATGTCTTTTTGATAGCAGCAGCCATATCCCGGCTCAATTTTTCAATGGTTCGGCTTTTTGCCATTACCAGTCCTTTGTATGTGTTATCCGCGACCGGTTCCTGATATTTCGATCGGCGCATCAGTATCAAATCGTCTTCCTCTGGTCCCAAAAGCGCCCATTGAGCCACCAGGATAACCTGATCCCCCAAATTGCCGTCCAGGCGCAATACATCCACCTCCAGCCGATAATTAAGTGGTATCGAGCTATCCGAAGATAGGAAAACGTCGATTAAATCGTTGCGCAGCAGATTTGTCAGGTTTTCTTCAAGTACCCGGGTCAGGTTTTCGCTCAGCGGCTCTGTCCACTGATCGAACTCTGCCAGCTGATAGACTGTATTATCCACATTGACGACGATCTCATTTCGATTCAAATATTCAGGAACCACCACGGTTACCAGGCCGATACGGATGCGGCCTTCTGTGGTTACTGCCAATGTCTCGGCCTGTGACGGACTCAATGGGCTGAGCATATAAAAATTTGTCGGCGCCGATGGGCCTCCCAAACAGCCCGCCAATGCCAGCCAGCAGATCATGATTGCCACGTGTTTGGGTTGAAATAAAATCTGCTTCATTTTTTCACCTCCTCTTTTATCTGCGCTTGCCGCGGATCAACGCTTCAGGATTCCGCTCAAGGTATGCCGCCCAAACCTTGATGGAACGGGCCGCTGCTTGAAGCTCCTTGAGGGTGCGGTCTAATTGGGGCGCAACGTTTGAATTAAGGCTC
>CAMYLH010000868.1 GCA_947259065.1 uncultured Desulfobacterales bacterium | reverse complement strand
TAAAAAATTGCAGATATCATCTATCCCGGTTCTCTCGCTGCTGGTGACGCTATCTGCTATTTATTTTAACTCTTTAAGTAACCGAATTTTTATGATTTCCATAAGAAATCTGTAAAAATTTCAGCAACTTCTCGATTGCAGAGAATGGCAAGAAAGTGAAAATTCATGGTTCTGTTTAAAACCACCAAATGATCAGAAGCTCACAGCCAGTCCGATTGAATATCCCGAAACATTGTTACCAAAGATATAGCGCCCGACCAGCCGGGTGCGGGTGACGATAATCTTATAGGCACTGGAATCCAACTCTAATCCTGCACCGACAGAAGATAGTTTGTTGAAGCCAAGTGCGCCTCTTTGTGGCCCAAAAAAATGGGTTGTGGATGTCTCCAGGACATAGCGCAGCGGTCGTTGTAGTAAATTGATACCGGTGGGTGCACGCCAACGAGCCCAAAGACTCAAGGCGTTGGTTTCGGAGTCGCCTTTTAGACTATCAGTGGTGCCGCCAAAGGATTGCAGCTTGATGTAGGAATAGCGCGCTTCAACGTCAATTTCATAATCCTTGCGATAATGTTCATAATCTAACATGATCCCGCCACCAAGACCGAAGGCATTTTTGGTGCCGCCATCGAGAGCTTTCAAGTCGATATCATACTCGCTTTTTAGGAGGTCTCTGCCGAGAGCCACGTCAGTGGTTATATATCCAAGTGTGAAATTGAAAATTGGTCTTAGTTTTAGCTCTTTACTCTGAATAATCGGAAAATCCCAACCAATGCCACCGGTGGCAGAAAAGCTGTTCCATTTAATTTTAATCCTGCGTTCCGATTCCCCTCTTTTGGCAAGAAACTTGGGATCGTATAGCGAATAACCGACCGTGCCCTCGAGGTACAACGGAAAATTATCACTGATTGTGAAACCACCGCCGAAGGTCGATTGCCAGATGCCGGGATCGTCACTGCCCTCGTTGGATATCGATAATGAACCGGTAGTTATATCGGGTAGGACCGTAAATGCCATTAACGTCAGGGTGCCATCGGCTATTTTTTGAAGATCATCTTCAGGGAGTTGAATATCAAAAAAATCGTTGGGGTGGCTTTCGGAAGGCAAGATTAGACAGAAAAAGGCCACCCAAACCAAAAAAGTCAGCCGGAATGAAAATTGACCCCTTAGGTCTATTTTTTTGTTTTGATGAGCCGATGTCAGATGCACAATCCGTTGAATCACCATCAAAAAACCACAAAAGTAGCCTTCACGTCATTTGTCACAGTGTTCCCAATTCATAAAGCCAGAGGCCTTCTCCCCCGCCGGTGAGACAAAAAGGCCAACACATAACAAGGAAAAGCGCAGACTCTGAAATATTAGTCTCATAACTTTTTCTGTTTATTTTTCTAAATTGCAACGATTTTAAACGTTACCGGAGAATGTAGAAGCTATCAAGCATAAAGCATCGCCAGCTAATCCAACAAATTTTAGTTTGCCTAAAATGGGGTGTTGGTGCCTACTCCTGAAATAAAAGAAAATATTAGGATCACAAAACAGAATATATACGGATTATATTTTTTTCGACCAGCGAATCACCCTAATATAGAGTGGTGTCACCAATAATTGTGGAATGAAGGATAGATTTATACCGCATAAATGCTTATAAATATATTTAAAAAGGATTTGATTCTAATATTCAGCATAAACTGAAGCGTTTGTTTATTCACAGAATCGAATAGTATTTCTCAATAGAGCTTCTGTTTCTTATAATAATCCATATTCTGAGTTTCTTTAAAGAATCCCAAATTGTTGATCATGATGACCATTATGTAAAATACGCAAACGAAGTGGTGTATGACTCAAAAACAGGCCTTGAATGGATAGCAGGGCCGGGTAGAAACATGAGTTGGGATGAAGCTGGAGAATGGGCTAAGGGACTTGAAATAGATGGCAGTGGTTGGCGAATACCCACATCAAAAGAGCTCGAAACCCTTTATCAAGAAGGAAAAGGGAAACGCAACATGACTCCGCTGTTGGAAACTGCAGCCTGGTGGGTTTGGTCAGCGGAGCCTGATGATAGTGTGTCGTCCAGCCTTTTCGATTTCAGCCGGGGAACTAAAGACTGGCACTCACGAACCCCGAGAGCCTATGCAGTGCGTACCCGAAAATGATCGATTAATTGAATATTTGCGCATTCCTCCGTATGAAATAGCCTTCTTGAAAATTCTAAAACTATGGTATCTCCAACGACGTTGGGAATATCAATTGCCATTAAAAATTTGTTATATCATCATTCCCAGTTCTCAGGGCCATGGTGGTACTTTCTGCTATTTCTTTACATTTGACAACTCCAAAAACCGCATGATAACCAAAATTTATCTTCACCTATTTCGATTGCGATCGAATTAAAACTTTTGGCAAGTTATGCCAGATTTCGAAATGCACAAAATTCCCTCAGATCCGGTAATTATCACAGGTTTCCAACGGCCTTTGACTATCTTAATTTATCGCAACTTGATAGTATCCAATTCCAACCCATCAATCACCACATTAACAATACCAGTTCAATGAATTAGCTTGACAGCCACTACCACTATGTGGTTATTAATAAACAGCGCCTTCTCCCTTGAAGCTTCTCGTCCCACTATCCTGCAGAAGCTATGTCAACTCTGGTTATCGCTCTTTCTCATCTCCAAGATACACCCAAGCTATATTGGTGGAAATGTAGGAAGAAAGGACATTTGTACAATATAACGAAAGGAGTTCAAAATGGTAGAGATTCTGATTAAGAGACAATTAAAAGAGGGTACTCTGAAAGACGTTTATGCCCTGGTCAACGAGCAACGTGCCAATGCTATGAAGCAGAAGGGCTATGTCAGAGGTGAAACTCTGTCGAAGTATCAAAATCCCCATTGTCTACTCGTGCTCTCCATGTGGATGAGCATGGAACATTGGTTAGCTTGGAAAGAAAATAAAGAAAGAAGAATGATTGAGGAGAAGTTGGAACAGTTCTTGGAATCTCCGACCGAATATGATGAATACATTTTTGGGAGATACCCCATTTAAAAATTAAAGGATGCCATAAGATATCTATAAAAATCGTGGTTGGACGGAGACGATTTTCAAAAATTATGACCCGGCTGCCAGTTTTTCACATAGAGCATCCAGATATTGCATAGAAACAATTAAAGCTTTCATATTGCGATTTCTGCTGATAATAGCAGCCCTATAGGCTACCTTTTTTCTGCAGATTTCCAACATAGCACAACATAGCCTCAATTGCAGATAG
>CAMYLH010000867.1 GCA_947259065.1 uncultured Desulfobacterales bacterium | reverse complement strand
TTAAACGGGTTCGGACCCATCTCCTCTACCAGGGCTGCAAAATCATCGATGATCTGTGGAATCTTGTCATACTCATCAATCGCCACCTGGAACTGCGCAACCCGCTCTTCTTCCAGCGCCAGACTCGACAGAGCTTCACCGATCTTTTTCATCCGGATCTCGGCAAGTTCGCTGCCTTTTACAAAGTGGCACTGATAATCATCGCCGTGCTTGCAGCCCAGCAGAAAAACCCCGTCCATACCCTGGGCGAGGGCATCCTTGATCCAGATGACGTTGACAGACCCCAGGCACCTGACCGGAATAAAGCGCACCTCTGCCGAATAGGTCATCCGGTTCAGCCCGACAATATCCAGGGCCGGGTAGGCATCGTTTTCACAAACCAGCCCAAGGATCCGCAACGGCGGATCATCAAAATCGTCCTCGGAAGGCACACCGACGGCCTTGACCATGGACCCGATACTGTCAATGCTGTAATCGACAAAGTTGATAATCCGCTCCGGGCAGCATCCCATACAGGTCCCGCAGCGCCGGCAGCGCGCTGGATTGGGTTTGGGCGTTCCCTTGGCATCATCATCGATGGCCCCGAATGGGCATTCTTCGGTACAGCGCTTACACTGGGTACAGCGCTGGAAGAAAAAGTCGGGAAACGTCATATCGCCGGATCTCGGATGGACCGAAATACCCCGGTTAACCGATTCAAGGCACTGGATGGCCTTTAGGGCCGCACCGGAAGCATCTTCGATGGATTCTTCCACCGTCATACTGCGCCGGATGCCGCCGGCCGCATAAATACCGGTTCGCTGGGTTTCATAGGGAAAACAGATAAAATTGGAGTCCGCATAGTCATCAAACAGCGCATTGTCGCGGAATCCCGGACCCTGACGGTAGGCCAGATTAACCACCGGGTCGTCTTTGGTGACCGGCACCATCCCGGTGGCCAGCACCACCATGTCGGCCTTGACCTGAATTTTTTCCCCCAGCAGGGTATTGTCGGCTTCGACAATCAGGCCGTCACTGTTTTGCGAAACATCGACAACTTCACCTTTGGTTAAAAATATTCCGGTATCCTGCTGGATATTTTTATAAAAGTTTTCGGTAAGACCCAGCGTGCGCATGTGTTGATAAAAAACATAGGCTTTGCCGTCGGAAAAATCTTCGCGCACGTACTTGGCCTGTTTGAGTGCAACCAGGCTGGTTACAGCGCCGGCATAGGCAAAATCTTTGTCGTCTCCCTGGCCCGGGCTCTGGATGAAAACCACCGATTTTGCTTCTCTGCCGTCGGAAGGCCGGGTAATTTTTCCGTTGGCGGCGATTTCTTCAAACTGGTGATTGGTGACAACATCAGCAACTTCACCAAAACCGAGATGGGCAAATTCCCCCTCTTTAGGCCGATAGGGACGCCATCCGGCCGCCAGAATAACGGCACCGAATTTTTCACCGTCGGGATCAAGGGTCAAAATATCCTTCTTGCCCTCGTTATACTCCATGAACTTTTCATGGAGCTGCTCGGCGGTGAGATCCTTGCCCTTATCGTCGACCTTCATCTCATCGGGCAGCGGAAAAGGCACGTCGAACGGGGTTTTGTCACCCGGCTTTTTAAGCGTTACGATAAAATCCCCGTCTCGGTTTAGACGGTGATGTTGGCGTAGGTGTCAAGTTCCTTTATTTTAGTTTCGATGGTCGGTGGAATCAGGCTGTCATAGGGGTAGGCCCCCGGCAATTGCTTACGCCACGTTTTGGCATTTCCGCCCAGGGCGGATTCCTTTTCGACAATGGTGACCTCGTAGCCCGTTTTGGCCGCATCGATGGCAGCCGAAATCCCCGTGATACCACCGCCGATGACCAGTATTTTGCGGCAGAAGGTATCAAGTAGGTAAGGTTCCGGCAAATCGATTTTTTGCACCCGGGCCATGCCCATTTTCAGATAATCTTCGGCCATCAGCTGAACATGATCGATAAATTCGTCATCATCTTTTTGTTCCTCGGTCGGAGCCGGATACTTGGACCTGGGATGGGACCATATCACCTGTTCTCTGAGGTTGACCCGATCCACGATGCAGCCGTCGAAGCGAAAGACATCATAGAGCACCCGGCGCGAACAGGCTGCAATGACCAGGGTGTTGACACCATCCTCGGCAATGTCTTTTTTGAGAAGCTCAAGGCCTTCTTTGCCGCACAGGATCGGGCAGGTCTTGACGGCAAGTCCTTCTTCCTTGGGCACATCGCATAGTTTTTCAATATCCAGCGACTCACCCAGCCCGCAACCTTCGCAGATATACACACCATATTTTTTATCCATGGATAACCTCCTACCTGTTCACCATAGTTTGAATCGCCTTTAAGGCCATACCGGTTGCATTTTGATTGGATGACACCACGTCGGCCGGCTTGTTGGCGCAACCGGCTGCAAACATTCCACCGGTTTCAAAATCATTGATGATAAAACCGTCATCGTTATAAGTTAAATCCGCCGGAAGTTTTGTCGTGGCGGCTGTGGGCTGCATCCCTGTAGCCAGAACAACCATCTCCACTGTCTGGTGGATTTTCTCACCCGTTACAGCATTTTCGGCAACCACGGAGATGTTTTTATTGGTTGGATCTTGACTGACCTCGGCCACCTTGCCTTTGATTAGAAAGATATTTTCATCCTTTTTAATTTGCTCGTAAAAGCGTTCATAGCGTAATCCCGGTGTCCTGAGGTCGATATAAAACACATATATTTTGGCCTCGGGGTAACGTTCACGCACATA
>CAMYLH010000866.1:576-2519 GCA_947259065.1 uncultured Desulfobacterales bacterium | reverse complement strand
GAGGCGGTGGTTAAAAGCAGCGGATTAGATGATTTGGTCCGCACAATCTTGTCGGTTGAAATGGTCGGAATTTTTAAACCGGACCCGACTGTCTACCAGCTGGCGGTTGATCGACTTGGGGTAACTGCGGCAGAGATTGTCTTTATGTCCGCCAATGCCTGGGATGCCGTCGGTGCAACGGCCTTCGGCCTTCGAGTCGCATGGATAAACCGATTTGCCCAGCGGATGGAACGGTTGCCTTTTCAACCGGATATTGAAATCAAAACGCTGGCCGAATTGCCTGATCTATTAAGCGAGTAGCGAGGCCGCAGCGGTAATTCGTTATCGATGTTTAAAAATCACAGGTTGCAAGTGGACGGAGAGGAGCAAAATGAATTTTGGATTTTTGGTATTTGACAAGTTGGAAGAGCTCGATCTTGTTGGGCCTTGGGAAATCATTTCCATCAGGATTGTTGAAAAGTAAAAAAGCAACGACCCATTTTTCAATGCTGGACAATCTGCGAAATTTGAAAGATGTCGAAGTCGTTGAGAAACGATTTGTAATAGAGGGTAAGATATGGACATCTGCCGGTGTCTCTGCCGGAATAGATATGGCACTGGAATTGATAGCGCAAGAAGCCGGGGAAGAGACAGCCGGAAAGGTACAGCTATATGCAGAATATTACCCTGCGGGTACCCGATACGGCACGGCTCACAAAGAACCCCAGGCTCCCGCATATCTTAAAAAGTGATCTTTGTGCCTTTGTGGCAACTTTTCCGGTTCGACCGCGTTAGAATAAAGGAGGATAAATATGAAAGTAGTGACGATAAATCAAATAGAAAAAGAACCTTTTACCTTGCCTCTATTTACAAGTCCGGATGTGACCAGGCAGGTCCTCTTACCCGAAAGCAAGGAGTACGAGGTAAATATGGTCAACTTTGGCAAGGGCGTTCGAAATAAGTTTCACTCTCATGATTATGAGCAAGTTCTGATCGTGACCGCAGGAAAAGGGATCATTGCCACAAAAGAAGAGGAGAAGGTGATATCAGCTGGTGATGTAGTTTTCATTCCAGCCAATGAAGTCCACTGGCATGGGGCTGCCGCAGATTTCGAGTTTTCGCATATTTATATGAATTCCTCCCAAACCAGGCTCACTCAGCACGAGGATTAAATTGATCAGAATATTCTTCATTGTAATTACTCTTTTAATTGCTCCAAATCGTTTGAATATTGCACTGGCGGGGGATATTTCATCCGATGAAATTCCTACCCGTTATGGAGTGGCCGGGGTTTTCGGCAAAACCTTTGACCCCGTAGGCGATATAAATTACTTGCAGCTAACCGGATTCGTCATGTGGGATTATGATCGGATCTGGCGCCATTGGGCGCCGGACCCCTTGCGATTCAAAATAGAAGGCACCGCCGGTCTGACAGTATCCCCTAAAACCCGTGGCATGGCTTCGGTCGGCATGATGGCTTTGTATTATTTAGATTTTTTTTCCTGGTCCCGATGGAATCCTTATATTGAAGGTGGTATCGGTGTTATCTATACCGATTTCCGCGTTGACGATCAGGGATCACGGTTTAATTTTAATCCCCAGATTGGAATCGGAACGGAGATACAGGCGGACTCCGGCCCTCCCTTTTTTAGCGCGATTCGGCTCTCTCATATCTCAAATGGTGGATTGCATGATGATAATCGAGGGGTGAATTCGGTCATCATTATGATCGGCCGGTTTTTTTGACAGGTGATGCGTGAGGGTTAAAAACTTAGAAAATAAAGAATCCAGTCGCGTCGTCGTTACCGATGCCGCGGCGGTAACCGCTCTGGGAAGCAACCTGGAGTCGTTGTGGCAGGGCCTCATGGCAGGTAAAACCGCCATCCGGCCGATCACACGCTTTCGCGTGGATCAAGACCACTACAAGGCTAAAATTGCCGCCCACATCGATGATCTAAAATCCT
>CAMYLH010000866.1:0-550 GCA_947259065.1 uncultured Desulfobacterales bacterium | reverse complement strand
ACCGCCTGTTTCTAAGCATGGGACCGGTGCCGTCTGATGCCACCCTGATTACCGCGACCATAAAGTCGGGGATCGATAATCTGGAATCATTTTGCCGCGGCAAGCCGGTCGGCTTTCAGGATGTTTTATTGTCCTCCATTGCGGACAGTACCGGCGCCGAACTCGCTTTGAGCAGCAATGGTATATGTGTCAGTGCTTCCTGTGCCTCTTCTACCGTTGCCGTCGCCCATGGTGCTGCGCTGATTGAATCCGGTCGAGCCGAGGCAGTGCTGGTGTGTTGCGGGGATCTGATAACGGAATATGCATTTTCCGGCTTTTCGGCCCTAAAGGCGCTGTCGCCATTTCCCTGCCGG
The DNA here is from genome assembly GCA_947259065.1 of uncultured Desulfobacterales bacterium. Lineage (GTDB taxonomy): Bacteria > Desulfobacterota > Desulfobacteria > Desulfobacterales > JAFDCJ01 > JAFDCJ01. The sequence continues at coordinate 197 of CAMYLH010000866.1, read as the reverse complement.
CCTTTTGATAGTGATCGCAAAGGACTCTCGCTCGGAGAGGGCGCAGCAGCTTTGCTTCTGATGAATGCCGCCCGGGCGCGGCGAGAAAATTGTGATCGACTGGGCACCGTACTCGGTTGGGGCATTGCCAATGATGCCACCCATATTACGGCGCCTGCCAAAAGTGGTCGAGGCCTGGTCCAAGCCATTGGCCAGGC
>CAMYLH010000865.1 GCA_947259065.1 uncultured Desulfobacterales bacterium | reverse complement strand
TCTTTATTGATCGCCTCAATCATCGCTTTTTTAATTTCGGGTAAAAGCGGATTGGCTGAAATATGATCAAAATTAATGGATTTCATCGTCATCACCTGGAGCAATTTTAGATATTAAAAGTGACATCACCTTTTAAAAGTAAGATCGCGGGAGAGAGCATGATTTTCGCCATGCAAGCCTACAACTCTAATGCTCTTCTTCAAGGCTGGACTGGCAGGCATCACAAAATGTGGTTTCCGTGTCCAGCTCAATATCGCAGTAAGGACAGTAACATTTGCCACCATGAGTATGTTCATGCTCGTCCTTGCGTTTGGGTTCTGCCCGGGTAACCCCGGCCTTTCTGTCCTCATAATCTTTAATGGCAAGCTGCAGGGCATCCGCCCCTAAATTGGAGCAGTGAAGCTTGTTTTTCGGCAAACCTTCCAGTGCTGTGGCCACATCTTTATTCGTAATGCTTTTGGCTTCTTCGATGGATTTTCCCATGGCTATTTCCGTCAGCATACTTGATACCGCAATAGCAGATCCGCACCCAAAAGTCTGAAATTTGATGTCTTCGATGTGGTCGTCAAGTATTTTCAGGTAAATCGTCATCATGTCGCCGCACAAGGGATTTCCCACCTCTCCAACACCATTGGCATCTTCGATCACCCCTACATTCCTTGGATGTCGGAAATGATTCATAACCGTTTTGTTGTACATTTAGCCCCCTTTCTCCTATAAATATATTTTATCGTTTACCGATAGCAGTACTTGAACGTAATAAAACAGACTACAATACAGCAAATCCAGCCATGGGTCAATAGCTTTGACCTCTGATTTTTCAGACCCGGTTGCAGGTATGGTGCAGCCAAGAATGGTAACCGCCAATGCCAGGGCATCGCCAGGAATTCGGAAAAAATCTGCGGGTTTTGTCGACTACCTCTCATGTGCACTGTATCGCAACCATGCCTTGCATACCGCTTGATATTATTTAACCTTCAGTAATAATTAATAATTATAATTAAACTTGACCAACCGGTCTTCTTTGACTATCTTAGAATCTTAATTTTTATTTGGTTTGAACTTTAGAAGATTCAGGATTACCTCAAAAGGTATGCTTTTATTTTTGTTTTAGCCGAGTGTGGGCATAAAATTGCAGTTATAGAATTTGTTATGCGCAAACCTAAAAAAAAATTCACCCTGCTGATCAAAAGCCTGCTGATTTTCAGTGCCCTCATCCTTGTTATGATGATGATCGCACCGCAGCTGGTCAATTTGGAGATGGTGAGGGGAAAAATCGAGATATCGACGCATTGACCTGTCTTACTTTCCACGGCCCCATATTGACGTCCATAAAGTCGAAATATTGATTCCAGATAGTTTCACGATTAAAATGCATCGGATGAAGGTTTATCCTAAAATTTTGCCTCTTTTCTTGGGCAGTCTAGAGGTCGGCATGGTCACGCTTGAATATGCGGATTACTTTATGAAACTGCCTCAAATCCGTCGTGAGGCAGCACTGCCTGAGCAATCTGCATCAATTAACGAAATCGTAAAGGCGATATCCAAAGCCGTTCGGGGTCTTCCGTCGTTTAAATTACCGGCGCTGAAGCTGAAGGTCAATCACGGAAAAATAAACCTTGTAGATCCGTTAGGACGCCAATTTAAGCTAAAAGAAGTACAGGCCGCGTATCAACGCCGTCCGAACGAGCTTGACTTTTCCATCAGGTGTAAATCTAATCTTTGGGATCAAATCGATGTCAACGGATCCTTGAATCCATTAGACTTCAAAGGCAAGGGGCACATTCGGCTCTCCCGCTTCCGTCCTCAGGCTTTAATGGCTTATCTTTTGCACGATTCCGCCCTGCAGGTGACGGACACCAAAGCAAATTTAACCCTCGATGTTGAATTGGACGGCACCGGAAATTTGGAGGCCGTTGTCAACGGAACAGTTCCAATTCTTGCATTAAGTCGCGGTGAAGAACAGCTCATCATTAAGGGCGGCCGTGTCCAGGGTAAGATTCAGGTCGGTGACAAGATGATCGAAATCTCCCTGACGGAATTGGGATTTGAATCCCCCAGACTGGAAGCCAGCGGGATGTTTTCCTACGACGAGAACCTGCAGGATGTCCAGCTGGCCATAGACGGCTCCCGCATAGATGCAGCTTCGGTGAGGCAGGTGGCACTCGGACTTGTGGGTGAATCTGAAACGATCCGAAATATTTTCGAAATTATCAGGGGAGGATATGTCCCCTGGATAACGGTTCGCGTTCAGGGCCGCAGAATCGCTGAATTGGGGATGCTGGATAATATTGTCATCAAAGGGCGGATGGTACAGGGCAAAATCTTCATCCCAGGGGCCGAACTGAATCTGGATCATGTGATCGGGGATGCGCTTATTTCCAAGGGGATTCTGTATGGCGAGAACCTTGAAGCAATGATGGGAAACTCCGGCGGCCGCAACGGTAAGATGACACTGGGTCTCAACCAAGATCTGGCACCTTTTCATCTTAAAATAGGTGTCGATGCCGACTTGTCCCAGTTGCCGCCGGTTTTAGGCCGCATTGTTCGAGATCAGGATTTTCTAAATGAGCTTGCCCTCATTAAGGATATCAAGGGCACTGCCACGGGCATGTTGACACTGGGAGATGATCTGGCAAGCCTGAATGCAAAAGTGGAGGCTTCGAATATTCATTTAACCGCCCGTTACAAGCGCATCCCATACGCGGTTGAAATTGACGGAGGGCACTTTAATTATGGCGGGACCCGCCTTGCATTTGACAATTTTAATGCGAACATCGGCAAGTCATCGTTTTTAAATCCTTCTATCGCCGTCGACTGGTCCGGGACTCCCGGTCTTAACATTCGTTCCCAATCGGCAAAATTCAACCTGGATGAGCTCTATATTTGGCTGCTTTCCTTTGACGTATTAAAAAAAAATCTGAATAATATCAAAGAATTGAAAGGTGAGGTGGCCGTTAATAACTTGGAAATAAAAGGTCCGTTCTTCAGCCCCCAGGACTGGCGTTTTCAAACTCGCGGTGTTGTGAACAAACTTATCTTATCCTCGGAAAAGCTACCCAAATCCTTGCGGATAGGCCGGGGGCGCTTCGCCTGGCAGGGGACTAAAATCAGCTTCAAGGATGTGAATGCCGCCATGGGAAAATCATCCATACACGGGGTTGCCGGCGACGTAAACTGGGCCAAGGCGCCGGTGTTCTCAGCCCGATCGGGCCGGACCTTTGTCCACCTTGAAGATGTAAGCC
>CAMYLH010000864.1 GCA_947259065.1 uncultured Desulfobacterales bacterium | reverse complement strand
CCACCACTACCTGCTGATTTTCCTGGTCCATGGTGAATTTTTGCACCCGGCCGATTTCCAGACCCAGCATGTTGACCGGGTTGCCCTCTCGTAAGCCCGTGACGGTATTGAACTTGCCGTATAGTGAATAGGTGTTCTCACCGATAAATCCCACATTTCCCAGATTCACGGCCATATAGGTAATACACAGCAACCCGATGACGACAAAAAGGCCGACCACTGTTTCCTTAGAGTATTTTTTCATTTCTCTTCACCTCCGCGAGCACACGTAAATCGTGCAAGTTCTTTTTGATTAAATCTGGCGAATTCCATCACGGACTCAATCTCGATCTGAGGCTTGCCCTGGGCCAGGCCGGCCAGAACACAGAATTCAACACATTCCTTTGATTGGTCTTCACCCTCGATGTCGGTTTTGACACCCTGAATTCCGTGTTTTTTAAAATCTTTGGTAAAGTCCTCCATGATCCGCTGGGATTCCTCAAGATTGGAATATGGCAGCACAGTGGCATATTCATTGATGGTTTGACGCGATGAGAATCCGCCCACCGCACCAAAATGCTTGTTGATATAAGAGCCCAGAGATCGGATAATCTGTTGGGCCACGTCGTGACCCAGTCTTTCACTGATTTTATCCAATTCATCTATGGTAAAAACTGCTGCGGCGTAAGACGCATCGGTTTGTCGCTGACTTAAATCGCTTTGATAGCGAACTTTGAACTGGCGCCGGGAATACAACCCGGTCAATTCCTGACCAAGGCTTTCAAGACTCGAAATAAGTTCCTGGCGGAAGGGATGGTCCAAAGATTCGAAATCTTCGGGGGTGCCCTGGAAAACGATTTTTCTGCCGTACAGGGCCAAAATACGGTTGGATATAAAATATACATCCGGGATTTCGTGGCTGATTAAAAGGGCCGTAAACCCGAAGCGTTTCTGGTAGTCGGCCACCATGCCCAAGATCGCATTTTTACGGATGGGGTCCTGACTCGGAGGAATATTTGTCGGCCACCTCTGTCAGCTCCGTCTGCTCGATGCGGGCCATGGCCTTTTGCTCAATTTCCTTCTTTTTTAGTTTCGTGGTGTACTTGAGCGGCAGGGCCACATTTTCGAATACCGTCAGCGAATCAAACAGTGCATTGCTTTGAAACATGTAGCTGATCCGGCCGATATAATCATTCCATTCGGCTTTTTTCATTTGATCGATGGGTTTGCCCCGGAAAAGGATCTGGCCCTCATCGGGTTTGAGCATTCCGATGATGTGCTTGAGCGTCACACTTTTGCCCGTACCGGAAAGACCGATGAGGGTGGTCACCTCACCTTCATAAATCGAAAAATCGATGCGATCCAGAATGTTGCGGTCGCCGAAGGATTTGCTCACCCCTTTAAATTCAATAATTGGCTCTCTTGGTGTGTCCATGCGATCCCCATTCTATCTTATAAAATAAAAGAATTTACAATGTAATCGGAAATCAGGATCATCACACACGATATCACAACCGCCGAGGTGGTGGACAGGCTGACACTTTTAGCGCCGAAGCTGTCCGTGCGCATATGCGTGAAAAAACCCTGAAAACAGCAAATGGTGATAATCAAAAGCCCGAAGACGATGGACTTGATAAAGCCTCCCGTAATATCATCGATCTGGGTGCTTGACACCACCCGGTAAAAGTACGAACCGGAATTGACGCCCAGGATCAGGCAGCCGCTGACCCAGGCGCCGATAATGCCGATGAGGTCGAAAAAAGCGGTTAAAATCGGAAAACTGATAATGGCGGCCGCGATGCGCGGGCTGATCAGGTAACCCAGCGGATCGATGCGCATGGTGGACAGCGCATCGATCTGCTCGGAGATACGCTGGATGCCGATCTCCGCGGTCATGGCCGAACCCGCCCGGGCGGTGATCATGATGGCAGCCAGAACCGGCCCCATCTCCCGGATCAGCGTCAGGGCGATGGCGGTACCCAGCACCCCGACGGAACCGAAATCGACCAAAACAAAATATAGCTGGAGTCCCAGCACCATACCGGTGAAGAAGCCCACCAGCATCACAATCTGAGCGGATTTTGCCCCGATATAGTAGACCTGTTGGATAATATCGGGTATCGCTTTCAATCTAAACATCATAATGAAGGACCGAAAGAAGAAAATGGCCATGGCCCCCATGTCGTTGTTTAATCGGAGCGTTTGACCGCCGAAAAAATTAAAAAAGGATTTCACAAACCCTTTCTCCGACCTTACTGTGGTATTATCAACCGTGGAATTATCTGCCATTTGGTAATCTTCCCTTCCTTCATTGAGGGATTCGCTGGAATTGAGCTTTAGAATTCGGCTTGTTCAAGAAGTTGCGATTCATGTCTGATGGAATTTCCTCAAACATAGCCTTATATATCATAATAAATTCGAATCTCAAGCAAAACTTATTAAGATCGATAATTTTTCTCAACCGAATAAAGGCATTACGAGTATGCATCGTTTTTTCCCCGGAAATTTATTTGCAAAATTTGGTTGATGAGGTTTTGAATTGAGGTGGTCGCCTATTACGTTAATCATTCTGGCCGAGCCGTCAACCATATGCCAGCGTTTTCAAGTCCAGTCTTTCGACCCGACTTGTGGTCTTTAGAATACGACGCATAAAGGTTGCATTCGAGCGCATCGTGATATAAATTTATTCTTGTACTCAGTTCAGCTTCGTCCGCAGCCGATGAGATGTAGGCCTTCCCCATGCTTCTATTTATGGATTTCAAGCAGAACTTAATACCCTCCGGGTGGATAAGATGGCAGGTAATTTGTCCTGTATCATTTTCTAAATACTTTTAGAGGCCGCAACATGTCCAAAAGTCTGTTCATTACAACACTGGAACCAGGAGCAGGAACCAGGAGCAGGCAAATCCGTGGTGGCGCTCGGTATCATGGAATTGCTGTCAAGACGTTTGCATAATATCGGGTTTTTCCGGCCGGTAATACCGGATGCGGATTACGATAACAACATCCAGCTGATCCTGAAGCGTTACAATTTGAAGCCGGCCTATGAAGATATGTACGCATGCAAACACGAGGACGCCCAGCGCATGGTTTCCCATGGGCAGTCTGATATGCTTTTAAAAAACATCCTCGAAAAATATAAAGCCCTGCAAAGCCGCTGTGATTTTGTGCTGTGCGAGGGCACGGATTACACGGGGGTATCCGCCGCCTTCGAGTTCGACTTCAATGCCGGGGTGGCCAATGATTTGGGATGCCCGCTGCTAGTGGTAGTAAACGGGTGTGGCAAATCACCCCTGGAAGTTCTCGATGCGACTCGGTTTGCCCGTGATGCTTTTGAAAATCAGGGATGTACCATCCTGGCAATTCTGGTCAATCGGGTGGAACCGCACAATGTTGGTCTGATCGACGCGCGTTTTAAAGATGAAGCATTCGTTAAAGAACCAGTGTATCTCCTTCCCGAGGAGCCGCTGCTGGGCAAACCGACCGTCGGGGAAATCGCGGCTAACCTGGGAAGCCGGATCTTGCAGGGTGATCCGGCTGGCCTGAATCGTGAAGTACTCGATATTAGGATTGCGGCTATGAATTTGCCGCACTTTCTGGACTATATCAGCGACGGAACCCTCATCATCACCCCCGGCGATCGCTCCGATGTCATCCTGGGCAGCCTGGCGGCAACGGTTTCTGAAACATATCCGAATATCTCCGGTCTTTTGTTAACCGGTGGGTTGCCCCTCGAACCCCAGGTGCAGCGACTGATCGAAGGTTCTAAAAAAACTTCGCCGATACCCATCTTCAGCGTTGACACCGATACCTATACAACAGCGCTTAAAGCCGGGTCGGTGAGAGCTGCGCTCACGCCTCAAAACGAGCGCAAGATTGCTTTTGCTCTGGGGCTTTTCGAAGCCCATGTGAATATACCGGAGATCGAGGACCACATCGAAGTGGTTCATTCCACTAGTGTGACGCCGATCATGTTTGAATACAATCTCATCGAACGGGCGAAGGCCCACAGACAGCACATCGTTCTGCCCGAGGGGTCTGAAAATCGCAT
>CAMYLH010000863.1 GCA_947259065.1 uncultured Desulfobacterales bacterium | reverse complement strand
ACCAAAAACCGGCCCAATCTTTGTGTATTTATTTATTTCCGCGACCCTAAGGTGTAGAGATGGCAAACATGGGGGATCTTCATTCTTCACAATGTTCTTGAAACTGTCCAGCATGAAGACCTGCCCCTGAGGCTGTTCAAAGACATTTAATGAATCAGGAAGGAAAAATGGCAAAAGAACCAAAACCAATGGTTTCTTTCGAAAATACTTTCGAAAAGCTTGACATCAGGGTGGGAAGGGTCCTGGAGGCAAAGCTGGAAGCAGGGACTCATAAACCGACATATGAAATGGTGATAGACTTCGGTAAGTTCGGCAAACGGATAAGCTATGGGCGATTTACACAGCACCCAATCGAAGATGTAAAGGACAGGCTTGTGCTTGGCGTTTTAAACCTGGGCCCTCGCCATATGGGAAAGGTAACTTCAGAAGTTTTAGTTCTTGGTGTGCAGTATCCGAAAGCCGAAAGCGGTGAAGCCACCTTTGTATCTCCCGCTGCAAATGCGAAGATCGGATGCAAATTATTTTAGGTAGGAATTAATAGCGGGGCCCATTGCATTTTTCAAATCAATTATCCGTCAAATCATCTTATCTGATTTCGCACATTTCTACGTACGGCGCCGCTATATTTTTTAATTCAGTCAGTTCCTCGTCAGCTAGCGCCTGGAAAAAATCTTTCCGATTGGTATTTTTTTGTTCGGTGCATTTCTGCAGATAATATGACTTGGCACCTCTTATCATTTTTGCCAGGTCTTCTATATTCTCCCGGCACACAAATGGTTTAACGCATGTTGTTCTAAATTCGTAAGGCATGTTGGCCGTTAGTATGATATTGACGCTGGCTAGAATATCATCCACTTCAATCTTCTCACGACAGAGTTTTTCGTATTGTTCAGCATGGGTTTTGATATCCATCGCCACGTAATCCAAAAGGCTTTTGTCAATAAGGTCCTGGAGCATTGAGGGCTTCGTCCCGTTGGTATCCAGCTTAACATAGAATCCCAGCACTTTTATTTTTTGGCAAAATTCCAACAGATCATCATGCAGCGTCGGTTCTCCGCCACTGATAACCACGGCATCCAAAAAATTAACTCTCTCCTCCAGGAAGTGAAAAAGGTCGTCTTCCTCGATAGGTTGGAATGAGGGAGGATAATCGTAAGGAATGAGATAACCATTATGACACCAGTAACAGCGCATATTGCAGCCCTGCGTTCCGATCACGGCGGATGATTTGCCAGGGTAATCTATCAGGCTAAATTTGCGGATTGTGCCGATTTTCATTTGAATCGCTTTAATCGTCCCGAAGAAATACGCTTCGATGTTATTTCGTAAATTTCATAGGGAAAATTTCAATGGTTTAGATCGCAGATGTCTGATTTCTTCTATCTACTTCCATCTGCCCGATGTACCATGTTCTTTCTTGCCGCATGCCGCATTCCGAATTCCACATTAAATAGCCCCTGACTTATGTCATTTGTGACCTGACTTCCTTCATCTGCACCCCCAGCCACCTTGAAAGTCTTGCGATCCCCATACTCGGCCTGCTTGCCGCTGTTCCACTGCTTAATTGGTCTTAGGTAACCCACAACCCGGGAATAGACTTCAGTTTCCTGATGGCAGATCGAACACGTTTTCTGCTCCCCGTCAAGGTAACCGTGAGACGGGCATATACTGAAGGTAGGTGAAAGGGTAAAATACGGCAGCCGGTAATTATCGGCAACCTTTCTGATCAATCCTTTGATGGCCGTTGTATCGCTAACATGCTCACCCAGGAAGATATGAAGAACCGTTCCCCCTGTGTATTTTGTCTGCAGGGTGTCCTGCAGCTTCAACGTTTCGAAAATATCATCGCTGTAATTGACGGGCCACCCCGTCGAACATCGGCTTCATTGGCACTGATGATATCCGGGTATTTTTTCTTGTCCAGCATGGAAAGCCGATGAGAGGTGCCTTCGGCCGGTGTAGCCTCCAGATTGAAGATTTCGCCGGTGTCTTCCTGGATTTCTGCTATCAAGTCCCTCATGTAATCCATAATTTCGATGGCGAACTCCTGCCCCCTATCCGTCGTAAGATTTTGGCCCAGATAGTTTAAGCAGGCCTCGTTCATGCCGATGATGCCAATCGTGGAAAAATGATTCTTCCAGTAATGTCCGCTGTTGTTTCGAATTTCTCTCAGATAAAACTTGGAGTATGGATAAAGATTGCCATCGGTAAATTTTTCAAGAACCTTGCGTTTAATGGATAAGCTTTCCACCGCAATTTGGATTTTCTCTCTCAGATTGGAATAAAACTCGGTCTCATTTGCACTCAAGTAACCAATACGCGGCAGGTTGATGGTCACCACGCCGATGGAGCCGGTCAGCGGATTGGCCCCGAACAGCCCACCGCCTCGTTTGAGAAGTTCACGGTTGTCCAAACGCAACCGGCAGCACATGGAGCGGGCGTCTTCGGGTGACAAATCCGAATTGACAAAGTTGGAAAAATAAGGAATGCCGTACCTGCCGGTCATCTTCCATACAGGTTCGAGATTCGGATTTTCCCAATCAAAATCGGCCGTAATATTATAGGTGGGAATCGGAAAAGTAAACACTCGTCCTCTGGCATCTCCTTCCATCATGACCTCGGCAAAAGCCCGGTTGATCAGATCCATTTCCGGCTGAAATTCCGTATATGTTTCTTCCCGTTCAACCCCTCCCACTATCACAGGTTGATCTTTCAGAATAGAAGGTACGTAAAGATCCAGAGTGATATTGGTAAAGGGGGTCTGAAAGCCGACCCGCGTAGGAATGTTAATGTTAAAAATAAACTCCTGCAAAGCCTGCTTTATTTCCTTGTAATCAAGCCGGTCAAAACGAATGAAGGGGGCCAGCAGCGTATCAAAATTGGATAGAGCCTGGGCTCCGGCAGCTTCTCCCTGAAGGGTATAAAAAAAATTGACAATCTGTCCCAGGGCTGAACGAAGATGTTTGGGCGGTGCGCTTTCGACCTTGCCTTCCACACCTCTAAAACCCTGTTTAAGCAAATCCTGTAAATCCCAGCCCACGCAATACACCGATGGAGTTGAGCCAGTATTCCGCTGTCACATCCGATGAAATATAGTTGTTCAGTCCCTGCAGCGAATAACACATATTACTGTTTTCTTTAACCTTCCAGTCAAGCTTCTCAATATAGTGGTTTACTAGATCCACATGAGCCCGGGTGGTCATCTTCCTGATCTGAGCATGCTGTTCGCGATATAAAATGTAAGCTTTGGCGGTTCTGTAAAAGGGAGAATCCAGCAGCACCCGTTCAACGATATCCTGGATCTCTTCGACCTCAGGTTCGGGACCCGGACGCAGCTCGTGGGCCAGGGTTAAGACGCGAAGCGTCAGTTTCCTGGCTTCTCGTTCCTCGAACTCTCCGGTAGCTTTGCCCGCCTTGGCGATGGCAGCGGTGATTTTAGGTGAATCGAACTTGACAACCCTTCCGTCTCTTTTCTTTATTTTCTCAAACACGTCAAAATATCTCCTAATAATTCGAGTAAATTAAAATAAGTCCGGGATCCGTTCTACATAAAGATTCCATTCGGGCAAAGTCCCCAAAAGTCCACCTTCACTGCCCGCTTCGTTAAGATTACGGGGTGCAGATGAGTGTTCTCTAAAATGAAATCGGTCGGAAATTAATGCCGATAAAAAGAAGGCGTTGCGCCGGTACTAAAGGTAACCCCCTGGGGATGGGAAGGCATACGGCCTCATTTGTAGATCATCTAAAAATTTCGAATGATAAGATATTTATACCACAACATATTGGAG
>CAMYLH010000862.1 GCA_947259065.1 uncultured Desulfobacterales bacterium | reverse complement strand
TGGGTGAAGATCTTTACGATTTTCCCGCTTTAGCCCTGAAAACATATCACAAACATAGTGTCTACCCATCCGTAGGGCGAAAAACGTTACATTTTCCTGGCAGACAGGACCCATATCAAGTGTCTTCGCATCCTGCAATCCTTCAAGGGTATCGACGAATTCCCTGAGGATGGTACTTTTGTAGCCAACGGGGAAGGACTCGGCGGCTAGATGGCTGCCGTGTCGCGTGGTCGAAAAAATCAACGATTACTTCTCCATTTTAGTATTTGCTGGAGCTATGACCGACTGCTTTGCGCTTTCTGGGGATGCCGGTCTCGCGGGCGTTTCTGTAGTCACTGACTTTTTGTGAGGTTCCCGATCCAGTTCAACGACACCCTTAAAATAAGCGCCGTCCTCAACCGAGAAGCTCTTGGCTTTGATTTCGCCGTTAAAATTTGCCTCTTTGGTCACTGCTACTTTTCCGAATGCTTTGATGGCGCCCTTAAACTGGCCGTTGATGCTCACATTCTGGGCATTGATATCGCCATCAATCCGCCCCTTGGGACCTATCGAGAAATCATACTTTCCCATTTCAATATTGCCCTTCATGGCGCCTTCGATAACCAAATTTTCTTCGCCCCGAATGCTGCCTTCGATGGTGATCCGCTCCCCGATGGTGGTCTTTTCTTCACCTTTATAACTTCCCTGACTGGCAGCCGGACGCAGGGTAGACGGGGCAGGTTTTTCCTCAACCGTGTCACCGACGGAAAGCGGTGTGTTGTTTTCATCTCTTTTGGTTCTTTTTAACATGGGTCCTCCTTTCTAATTATACAGGATTCGACTCCCCGCGATTGAAATGGTTATTTTCATAAAAAATGTAGCCAGATAAAACCCAATAAGGCCAAAATAGCCTACATTCCCAATAAACACAAGATTGAATCCTTACGCTTTCCGGATAAAATGAAGCCCGAAGTTGACATATCGCTGATTTGCCCCTATAAACACTGCAGAATAAATACAGATTTTTTTCCTGAAAGCAGGTCATCATCGGTTTAAGGTCAACAAAGGCCGTCTATGCAGTTCTGTAAACGCATCTCAGTGTTTTTTCTGTTCATCGCTCTGTTAACTGCCTGTGCAACCAGCAAGACCATGACGGTGGCGGCCACGGCATCGCTGCTTGAGGACGTTGCAAAAGCTTCCTACAAACAATCCGACCTTTTACTGATTCGCCGGGGTATGCCCGCCTACCTGATGTTGATCGACGGCATGGTCGAGGCCCTGCCCGACAATAAACGTCTGCTGATCAGCGCCGCCCAGCTCTATGCATCTTACGCGTCGGCCTTTATTCAGGACGAAGACAAAGCTTATGCCACAGCGCTGTACGCCAAGGCCAAGAGTTATGCCCTAAGCGCACTGGATCAAAACGGTTTCAAAAACCCGGCCTCCAGACCCTTTGATGATTTTGAGATCGGTCTGCACGATCTCACGAAAGAAGATGTTCCCTACATATTTTGGGCGGCATCCTGTTGGGGAAGCTGGATCAGCCTGAACCAGGGTTCCATGGAAGCCATGGCGGAACTTCCCCGGGTGGAATTGCTAATGAAAACGGTTTTGAAACTGGGATGGAAGATTTTTAATGGCCCGGATCTATTATGCCGACTATTACGCTAAAAAAGCCTTTGACAGGGAGCTATTCATCTCAATCCTAGAAAAAGTGTTGGAAATCCCTGCGGATGTTACCCCGGAATTGACCTTGCTCAATACCGTGGCGCACTCCAAAGCGAAAAAGATGTTAAACCAGGTAGACGAATATTTCTAAGGACAGGAGAAATGCAGATGAGCAGTCCGAATTTGATCAAAGCGATTGGAGTGAGTTTTCTGATCGTATTTCTTCTTATCGCACCCCGCAACGCTGACGCAAAAGCTGTCACGATTAAAATTGCCACGCTGGCGCCGCAAGGAAGTGCCTGGATACAGGCTTTCGATGATTTGAATGCAGCGGTAAAGAAAAAGACAAACAATGCTGTTCGGTTCAAAATCTACCCCGGCGGAGTCCTGGGAGATGAAAAAGACATGCGTCGTAAGATGCACGTCGGTCAAATTCAAGGGGCTGTTTTGACCTCCGCCGGCCTGTCGGGTATTTTCAGTGAGATGGATGTGTTTCAAATTCCTTTTCTTTTTGAAAGTTACGATGAGGTGGATTACGTCGTAGAGAAAATGGACGCCTTTTTTAGAAACGGTTTTATGGACAAGGGATACATTTTGCTGGGATGGTCCGAAGGTGGTTTTATTCGCTTGATGTCAACCGCTCCGATGTCCTCACTAGATGATATGAGAAAAGCAAAGGTCTGGATCTGGGAGGATGCGCCCATGGCCAAAGCAATTTTCGAAGCGGCCAATATATCGGCGATTCCCCTTTCACTGCCCGATGTCCTGGTGGGTCTTCAAACCGGACTGGTGGATGTGGTCTATGCGCCGCCATCCGGCGCTATTTCTCTTCAGTGGTTCACCAAGACCAGATTTATGACCGATGTGCCACTGATGTATTTGATCGGCGGTGTCGTCGTAAAGAAAAATCTATTCAAAAAGCTCTCCCCGGCCGAGCAGCAAGCGCTTTTGGAGTTATGTCCAAAATATATGTCTGAATTAAAACTCGTCATCCGCAAAGAGAATCTCAGACCGGCGAAAGCTTCTCCCGGACGGTAAGGGATCAAGTGATCGCACATTTGAAGGCATTTCGAAAATCAAAAAATTGAGATATAAAATATAGGTTGAGCGGTTTGGGGCTACGCCCTTCGGGCTTCGACCCCACACGCAGGGTTCAACGTTGCGGGTTGAAAAACGCACACGGCTCATATCAAATATAAGGTAAGCAATGCATCGTTGGGATCGAATAGATGAAAAAATAGGTCGCGTGGAACAGGCCTTGGTAACGATTCTGTTGACCATGATGATCCTAATGGCTTTTTTTCAAATTGTACTCAGAAATTTTTTCGACAGCGGAATCTCATGGGGCGATTCCCTGGTCAGGTATCTGGTGGTCTGGGTGGGCTTTATCGGTGCTGCCATTGCCACCAAAGAAGACAAACACATCACTATCGATGTCGTCTCACGCTGGCTCACCGCACCGGGGAGCAACTATATTCACATCATTTCTCACTTTTTTTCTGCTGTTATTTGTGGCCTGTTGACATTGGCCGCCATTAAATTCATTCGTTTTGAAGCCCAAATGGGTGGCACGGCCTTTTTCAATCTTCCTGTTTGGGTACCTGAAATCATTATCCCCGTGACGTTTGGTTTAATGACCCTGCGGTTTGCAGTTCGATTTTTTAATGAATTTGCGAGAATTCGAAGGCATGATTTCAAACAGGAATTCAAAGAAGAGAAATGACCTTTCTGCTGATCGTCATCATTGCTGTCGCCCTCTTGCTGATCGGAATCCCCATCTTTGTGGTCATAACCGGGTTGACCCTTTACCTGTTTTTCTCCAGTCAGATTGACATATCGGCCATCATCATCGAAATGCATCGTATGGCCACCACTCCGGTGCTGGTGGCCATACCGCTTTTTACCTTTGCCGGATATTTGCTCTCTGAAAGCGGGGCGCCCAAACGACTCATCCGCCTGTCCAATGCACTTCTGGGCTGGCTGCCGGGGGGACTGTCCGTTATCGCCCTGGTGACCTGTGCCGTTTTTACCGCTCTGACAGGTGCCACCGGACTGACCATCATCGCTCTGGGGGGAATCCTGCTGCCGGCCATGAAGCGGGGGCGGTATTCGGAAAATTTTTCCCTGGGCTTGCTGACCACCTCGGGTACCCTGGGTCTTCTCTTTCCGCCGAGCCTGCCGCTGATCATTTACGCCATCGTCGCCAAGGTCAGAATCGATCACCTCTTTATCGCCGGTATTTTGCCCGGAATATTGCTGGTTGTGCTGCTCTCAGCGTTCAGTGTCTACCGATCCGTTCGTACCGATGTCCCGAAAACAATATTTCAATTCAATGAAGTGGGCATTGCCATAAGAGAATCCTTGTGGGAACTTCCGTTGCCGCTTGTCGTTTTGGGCGGGATTTACAGTGGTTACTTTGCAGTCAGTGAAGCCGCCGCCATCACAGCGGTGTATGTGCTTTTGGCGGAGGTGGTTGTCTACCGGGATATCCGATTGAGTCAGCTGCCTGCAATCATGAAAAAAAGCATGGTTCTGGTTGGTGGGATACTGATCATACTGGGCGCCGCCATGGGCCTGACCAACTATCTGATTGATGCGGAAATCCCCATGCAACTGCTGGATTTTTTCAAAGCCCACATCGAAAACCCCCTTCTTTTCCTGGTGGTCCTCAACATTTTTCTTTTGGCGGTCGGATGTACCATGGGAATATTTTCCGCCCTGGTAGTGGTGGTCCCCCTTTTCACACCCCTCGCCGAAGCTTATGGAATCGATCCGATTCATCTCGGCATTATTTTTCTTGCCAACCTGGAAATCGGTGCTTCCATTCCACCCCTGGGTATCAATCTATTTATCGCGAGCATGCGTTTTGATAAGCCGGTGTTGCAGCTTTACGTCGCATCTCTGCCGTTCATCGCGATTTTGCTGCTTGCGCTGGCGATCATCACCTATCTGCCGTGGTTGAGTCTGGCGCTGATAGGTTAGGTCTGAAAGGCTTTCATGTC
>CAMYLH010000861.1 GCA_947259065.1 uncultured Desulfobacterales bacterium | reverse complement strand
CAATTTGTAAAAAAGAATGAGAAAGTCCTACTTAAGGTTAATCTATTGTCGGCCAAAGCGCCGGAAAAGGCCGTCACCACGCACCCTGAATTTGTAAGGGCTGTAACTAAGGCTGTCAAAAAGGCAGGCGGAGAACCTTTTATCGGAGACTCTCCAGCGGGAACCTTTTCCAAAAGAAGTCTTACCAAGGCCTATGGGCGCTCAGGACTCGAGAATATGGCTGGAGAAGAAGAGATTCCGCTGAACTTTAATACAGGCGTCAAGAAACTGGATATCCCCAAAGGCAAACGATTGCAAAGATCGCCAATCTGTGAATATGTGTTAAATGCCGATAAGGTCATTGCGCTGCCGAAACTTAAAACCCACTCCTTTCAGTATTTGACATTGGCCTGCAAGATTATGTATGGAGCCGTTCCCGGTCTTACCAAAGCAAAATACCATGCTCAGTTCCCACGTAAAGTCAGTTTTGCGGATATGATGCTGGATATTCTTTCCATCGTGAAGCCACAGCTATATATCATGGACGGTATTTTGGGAATGCAAGGCCAGGGGCCCGGAAGCGGAGATCCCGTAAAAATGGATCTGGTGCTTGCATCAACAGATCATGTGGCTATGGACATTGCTGTATGCAAAATTTTGGGAATCGAGCCCGTGGGCATACCGGCACTTAAAATGGCTAAAGTTCGCGGTTTGTGGCCTAAGAGGATTGACTATCCGATCCATGGGCCCGAGGATGTTGCTATAAAGGATTCAGACTACCAAACACGGCCGATCATCTATTAACCGGCAATAGACCTCCAAAAAAAAGTCCCGTTATCACGGATAAATGCACAGCGTGCGGGGAATGCGAAAGCATTTGTCCTAAAGACGCAGTCAAGGTAAATGGCCAGATGGCAGAGGTAACTTACTCAAAGTGCATAAGGTGTTTCTGTTGCCATGAGGTCTGTCCCGAAGATGCCATCGTGTTGCGTAGCGTGAAGCTAAATTAAAATGATCGAGGGTTTTCACCTTTATATTTTGAGGATTGGTTGATGTATTCTGCAATCTATCAGGGACCACCAAAATTTGTGATATCCAAATTTCCAGATTTCAAGGCTGAGGTGTTGATTTCATAGAATAGCGTTTTATCAATAGTTGCCTTCTGCCGGAAGCCCGATGTCGCAATGATACCCCGGTATAGATGAAAGCATCAACAACTTTATAACCCGTAGCAATTATTGATAAAATGGTGAACTGTACCGCGGCTGGGCGTCAGGATTCGACAGGTGCAGTCTATGGGGATTATATGGATGGCATCAAGTCAATAATTTTTTAACGAGGGCGCCGATTTGAGTTGGGTGAATTTAATAAAATGAAGAATTAGACCTTTCGGCGCCCCCATTGTTGTTTGAAAATACTGATAAGAGTGCTGAATCATATTTGTATACACATCGATGACAGAAAGTGAGCGCAGCTCTTCTATTGTGCTTTAACAGCAACTTTTTAATCGCAGAGAATAAGCGTCAAGACAGATATAGTGGTTAGGATGAATTCAAATATTTTTTTGGCAATTTTCTGATTCGTATCATTTTCCCCTTCTTGCATTTCGGACAACAGCTAATGTCTATGCCGGTCAATCGGAGCATCATTTCGCTGATGCTCTCTTTAATTTTCTCGGGCAATATTGCCTCCGGGTCGATTAATTTTCTAATAAGTGGGATTTGTTCTTTTTTGTTTGTGTGAGCTAAAAAGCCGAAGTATCGGATTTTGAAAAAGCACGGCCCACCGGATCGGGTCAGCCTGACCAGGTACCGCATCGGGCTGGTGATGTTTTTTCTACCCGTTCTTATCGGCTGGCTGGGACCCTATGGGGCACACCTGATTCCGGGGTATGAGACGCATCGATTTGCCGTGAGTCTTTTTGGTGACGTTATGTTTGCGGCCAGCCTTTTCGTGCTGGGCGGTGACTTCTGGGATAAGATAAGAGCACTATTTCTCCACAGCGCCAGGGCGCAGGTCACG
>CAMYLH010000860.1 GCA_947259065.1 uncultured Desulfobacterales bacterium | reverse complement strand
ACCGGATGCCCTTTCATACCCTCGATTTTTACGACTCGGTCACCGACTTTACGAACGGTGATACCGCAGCCCCCCGGGCACAGGCTACATGTGGAATTCACATAGGAGATCTCACCTCTTTCCGGAACCGGTGTCCAAGCCCAATTCTGAGACCAAATAGAAGAATCATCGATCAACTTCCAGGGCAACGGAGAAAGTGCCGTGCCGGCAGCACCGCCAATAGCAAAGGACAAAAAACGTCTTCTGTCTATCTTCATCAAATCATCCCCACTCAACTATTGAAATTTTTCGATCGAATAATGAATATTCAATCTTCAATCTTCAATCTTCAATTAATGGTGGCAGACAAAACAACCACCTCTACCGGTTTGGACACTGCCCAGATTGACATTATTTTTCTTGTGACACGCTGCGCAGTCGTCCATCTTCATGCGATCCCATGAATTCCATTTAATGCCGGCAATGTTTTTCCCCCAGATATCCCGGCTGTATCCGGTAATCCGATTGGCTTCATAGTCCTTCAGGCTTTCGGATTCCCCGATGTAGCCATGGCAGGTGACACATTCCATCTGACCCATTTTGACATGGGCGATATGCGAGAAAAAAACACAATCCGGCTGTCTGGCATAAACCAGCCAGGGCACCTCTCTGCCTTTGGCAACATATTGTGTGACAAATTTTTCTTCCTCGGGATCATCGCCATTTACCTCCTCATGACAGTCAATGCACTGTGCCAACTTCGGAACTCCGTGGTAGGTACCGTCTTCCCGGAAAAAATGACAGCTTTCACAGCTCTCTTCAACCAGTTCATTGTGCAAAACGTGGTTGAAATCAATGGGCTGCTTTTTCTTGGAATAGAGCAGTTGAGGGAAAATGACCCATCCGAGCACTAGGCTGGCCACCAGCCCGAAAATAAAAAACAGGGTGATGGTTCCGCCGGCGCCGCCATCTTTCTCCTGCGCTTCAGGGTCTGTCGGGTGTGCAGCGGGATCCTTGCCCTGGATTTCTGTGGAAACCTCGTTCGCTTTATCCTCTGTACTCATAGACACTCCGTCCTGCTAGGGTAGATGATTTTACATAACTATCAGAACAATCAACACAATGATCATGAACAATTTTTGAAAACCAACCGATTCAAAAAACCAAGGAGGTTGTGTACCGTATCGGTCCGGTTTTTGTCAAGGAAAAATCATGGTTAAAAGGAGCCGTAACTGTGCAGACCGGGTAACAGGTTCACGCCGAAATAGGTAAACAACACTGCCGCAAATCCGAACATGGAAAGAAAGGCGATACGTTTACCGTGCCATCCTCGCGTCATACGGGCGTGCAGCAAGGTGGCGTAAACAAACCAGGTGATCAGCGACCAGGTTTCCTTGGGATCCCAGCCCCAATAGCGGCCCCAGGCCGAGTGAGCCCAGACGGCGCCGGTGATAATCCCGACTGATAAAAAAAGAAAGCCCAGCAAAATAAGCTGGTAGCCAAGCTCATCTAAGATCTGGGCGTTCGGAAACCGGTCCAGCAATTTGGCTTTGGATTCTGCCGGCATTTTGCGAGTAAGGAAAACGATGCCATAAAACACAAGACAGATGGGAATAGCAACAATGACGGCAAATACCCAGCTAGGTACAAAAAGAACCCGGCTGAACAGCGTAGCGAAAGCAAACAGAGTCAAGGGCTTGACGATTTCCACCCAGATGATTGGCTCGGCGTCCCGGCCCTTCTTCATCAGGTACATGGCGCTGACGCCAAAAGCCAAGGCAAAAGCGGCATAGCCGATAAAACAGGCGATCACATGGGCAATCAACCAGTTGCTCTTTAAGGCTGGGATAAGGGGTTGGATGGCATTGGGAATTCCGGGATTTAAGGAGGCATAGGCCATCACCAGGCAGGCAATGGGGGCGGTAAAAGCACCGATCACTCGATTTTGATACTTTCGCTCGATAAAAAGGTAAATTAAAATGATGGTGCCTGCAAAAAATACCAAGGACTCATAGAGATTGGA
>CAMYLH010000859.1 GCA_947259065.1 uncultured Desulfobacterales bacterium | reverse complement strand
ACCTCTATATTGTTAGCATAAAACAACATCAGGGTTTCATCGATTTGCTCGACAGACAGCATATCTTTCGGCAGCATCTCGTTTATTTCATCGTAGGTTAAATATCCCTGCTTTTTCCCTTTGGACACCAGCGTCTTGATGACCTTAGGTGTAATTTTTCTGCTATCTCTCTGATTGGAACCACCTTTTTTTGTAGGACGCTTTTTAACGTTTCTTTTGGCGGTTCTCCTTTTAGCGGAGCCTTTATCAACGGATGCCTTCACTTGAGTCTGTTTACTGCTTTCCATTATTTCAGCAGCTTTTCTGGCCATATAATTCTGCCTCCCAAATACCTCAATTTATCAACCGCAAGCGGAACCAAAATCCTTCGCAGCCAAAGAACAATAGGTTTCCTCAAATCTTTAATTTTCATTCAACATGGCCATTTTCTGTTTCTCACTGCGTACGGCCATTTTTTGCTTTTTCGATAAGAGTTTTAGCAGTAGCGTATGATCATTGCTCTTCTCAGCCGCTTTGATCTGCCTCTCCAGCACACCACCTTCTCGAAGTTTCCGCCCGTTTTCAACAAACTTTCCGAGAACCCTTAGACAACCTTTTCTATTCCAGGACTCATCGCCCATCGCCAAAGAGGCGATCAATGCTTGTTTCTGCTTGTCACCGACTTGAGACATCAATTCTGAAACCTGCTCAGCTGAACTCGGGTTGAATTTTAAAATAGATTCTCCGATTCCTTTT
This sequence comes from uncultured Desulfobacterales bacterium, assembly GCA_947259065.1. Taxonomy (GTDB): domain Bacteria; phylum Desulfobacterota; class Desulfobacteria; order Desulfobacterales; family JAFDCJ01; genus JAFDCJ01. Next base: position 1,267 of record CAMYLH010000859.1, on the reverse strand, counting down.
AGCGTGTCATCATTAAATAATTCCAAGATCTTATAGTTGTTAACATCAGGCAAAATCTCAGGAAATTGAATCATCATCGCAATGATCTGCCGTTCTATGCGGTTACCTGTGAAAATACCTTCTGGTCCCTTGACCTCCAAAACTGATTCTGTCTCGACACCGATCTGGGAGCCGGGCGGCGGCGCATTTGAGGGAATATAGGCAGTTCCGGTTCTAAGTTTTTTGGCTGATATGTCTCTTATTCGTTCCAGAATAGCAGTTTCAGCAATGCCGATTTTTTCCGCAAGCTGCTTGATGTACAATGCCTGAGCCACACTATCATTAATGGCTGCCAGGATTTGTTGCATTTCTGAAATGATGCGTATTTTGCCCTCGGTGGATAGTCCATATTTATCAACGGCACGGTTGATGAGAAATGTTATGATACCCGGTGACTTGGAGGCAGCTTGCAAAAACGCTTCGGGCCCGTGTTCAAATACAAATGAATCCGGATCATGGCCGGCCGGTAATACCAGAATATGGGTGTCTGCTTTTTCTTCGCTGAATACATCCTGTCTGCGAAAGTCAACATGTTCCCTCCAAAAGGTGCCAATGCAACGTTGAGCGGAACGGATTCCAGCTTCGTCGGAATCATAGACCAGAACCATACGTCCGGCATAGCGGGTTAGCAGCCTTACATGGTCTGAAGTTAAGGCAGTTCCGAGGGTAGCTACGACATTCTCGATGCCATGCTGATAAAGCGCTAATAGATCCAGGTATCCTTCAACAATGTATACCGTGCCTGTGGTGCGACATTTCTCTTTGGCCTGTTGAATGCCGTAGAGGGACCGTCCCTTGTTATAAACCGGAGTTTCCGGAGAATTAAGATATTTCGGTAATGAATCGTCCAACACTCGGCCACCGAACCCAATCACCTGCATGTTGGGATCAATAATCGGAAAAATGATCCGATTCCGGAAGCGATCATAGTAGCCGCTTTTATTTTTCCTGGGAAGTATTAGGCCGGTTTTTTCGATCAGAGCAGGAGATATCCTTTGGTTGGCAAAATGATTCAGCAGACGGTCCCAACCATCAGGTGCGTAACCGAGTTTATGGTCATCAATGGTTTTTTGCGCTATCCCCCTGTGCTTAAGATATGACCTTGCCGCTTGTCCAGCAGCCCGATGGCCCAGTGCCTGATGAAAAAAATCCATGGCCCGCCGGTTGATATCGAGCAGAGCTTCTCTCTCGCCGATCTTCTTTTTTTGATCCAGTGAGAGCGGTTTGA
>CAMYLH010000858.1 GCA_947259065.1 uncultured Desulfobacterales bacterium | reverse complement strand
GAAGATAGACCCCGAAGCACAGCGCAGAACGCTCGAATTCATTGAGCGCAACGCCAAGGCCGGCAAACCTTTCTATGTCGCCAACTGGCCAATGCTTAACACCTTCCTTCCCAACCAGAAAATATGCTCGATTTCCAGGAGCAATCTACAGGCCGGCCTCGAGTGCAACATTGATCCTTTCATCGGAAAGCTGATGGACAAGCTCAGAGAGCTCGGCATCGCAGAGAACACATTGGTCGTCGCCATGGCAGACAACGGACCTATGGCGCATAATCCACCTCCGGGCGGTGGTTTTGCAGAGACTATCTTCCGTGGTGGCAAGGGAGACTTTCTTGAAGGCGGTGTTCGCGTTCCGGCCCAAGCCTGGTGGCCGGGAGTGATTATGCCAGGACAGGTCGTTGGCGACATCATCCACGAGACCGATCTTTTCACAACCTTCGCACGCCTGGCAGGTGCTTTGGAGCACATCCCCACGGATCGAGTAATCGATGGCATCGACCAAACGGCTCTGCTGATGAACGGTGACACTCACAGCCGCCGGGACCATGTCTTCATTTATGCGGGACCCAGGCTTGGCGCAACGGTCAAGGGCAATTACAAACGCCACTGGATATCCCCGGACCCGGTCGGCGAAGCCAGTGGCATTCCAGCGGCGTTCTATTTCCTGCCCATGGACCCACGCGAGAAATCACCAATGCTTGCGAACCTGATCCATCTGAAAAGTCCCTTCAACAGGATGCGATTGCGGCACGGGCTGTGGAAGAAAAAATACCCGGATTCAAAAGAGGTGCACGGCATACCGTGGACAGGGATCGAAAACGCCTCTCCGGAAATAAAGGATCTTGCCCGGCCGAAGATGGATTTGAAGAAGGTACCCTTCGATCCTCTCGAATACGTCGAACATCTGGACCAGTTGCCTTTCGACCCGGATATGGATCCGGATATAGGTAAATAAATTGCAAACTGGAAGCCCTCCCGCCTTTTGGCGGTTGGGCTTTTCTCTCCATTTTTCAACCAGGCGTTGCTAATCGAAACAGTGATTCTCATAAGTTCGAGAAACAAAGGATTTTCAATGAGACCAGGAAATACAATTAAAGTAAGAGTTTTGAACATTGTTACCTACCTGGTTTTAACCATTTTACCATTTGCAGCGGCGGACGGTCAGGAAGATCTGGCCAAAGAATCCCAGAATCCTATCGGCAATATTATCAGCCTGCCCTTTGAAAATAATTTTAATTTCGGGGTGGGGCCTGAGGACGCGTTTGTCTATTCACTTAGTCTCAAACCGGTGTATCCCATGACTTTCGGTAAAGTGAACCTGATCAACCGTTTCATCTTGCCGGTGATTTATCAGGAGGAGAGGTTTGAAGGTGAAGGAAGTGAATTCGGCCTTGGGGATTTGACCTACCAGGCTTTCTTCTCACCTGCCAAGCCTGGCAAGATCATTTGGGGCGTTGGACCTGCATTCATCTTTCCCACCAACACCGACGATCGGCTGGGCGTGGATAAATGGTCGGCAGGACCTGCCGCTGTGGCCCTGGCCAAACCGGGGCACTGGCTCTTCGGAGCGCTCACTCAAAATGTTTGGTCCTATGCCGGTGACAGTGATGAATCGGACGTTAATTTCTTTTTACTCCAGTATTTTATCAATTACAATTTCAAAAGCGGGTGGTACCTCTCATCGACGCCGACCATCACTGCGGACTGGGAGGCGGACAGCGAAGATCGATGGACCGTGCCCTTTGGGGGCGGGGTTGGTCATCTGGTTAAATTCGGAAAACAACCGGTGGATCTCAAGTTACAGGGATTTTACAACGTTGAAAAACCCAAAAACGCGAATGACTGGAGCCTGCAGTTTCAGGTCAAGCTGTTATTCCCCAAAAAAGCCAAAACGGCGGACAGTACTCGATGAGTTCGGAACGCTCAGCATGGGCGTTGCCGGTGTTGGAACATATGTCGTTGCGAGCGATGCATCTACATCATTTCACAATGCAGCCGGGATGA
>CAMYLH010000857.1 GCA_947259065.1 uncultured Desulfobacterales bacterium | reverse complement strand
CAGCAACCTCGATGCGAAATTACGGAGTCAAATGCGCTATGAAATCCGTCGAATCCACAGAGAATATCAGACCACAAGTATCTACGTGACGCATGATCAAGTAGAAGCCATGACGCTCGGCGATCGGGTCGTGGTAATGAAAGATGGTGTTATCGAACAGGAGGCCTCACCCATGGAGCTTTATCTTAAGCCCAAAAATATCTTTGTGGCCACCTTCATCGGATCGCCGTCCATGAATATCCTGGATGCAATACTGTACCCTGGATTTATCGATCTCGCAGATCAAAAGCTGCCCCTGGATAATAACGTTGTAAAGGATTCGATACCGTCGAATGGGCAAAGAGTTAAATTTGGTATCCGGCCCGATTTTTTTCAGGATGAACAACATAGCAGGGGGGGCGAAACGCTTACAACACTGAAAAATGTTAGGATCGATATAATAGAGCCATTGGGCTATGATAGAGAATTGAATCTTAAACTGGGAAATCAAATGCTAAAAGCAAGGTTGGATTTACGAACTGAGGCAAAGGAAGGCGAAAGGATAAATTTATGCTTTGATATGAACCGCGCCCATATATTTGATAACGAAACCGAAAAAAACCTTACCATATAAAAGAGAAGAGAAAGAATAGGAATTTGGAAAAGCAATATGTCTCATTGTGTGAAATTACGCCTGTGGTTTGCAACGATTTCTCAAATCAGGTTCCTGCCTTTCGTCGCATTATTTCCTTTGTTTAACGTTCGAAAACCCTGAAATTGATTTTCCGCCAAGGGTTTTTTTATAAGGTTCGTGCTGGTGGCCAAATCGATGTGATTCATGGAAATAGCTGCAAAGTGCTCTGCTAAGCGGACCCGTAAACTATCATTTTACCGTGACACGCCCTTTAATGGGCGACCCCCCGATGTTAAAAAAAGTTGTTGGCAATATTTGATTGGCGGTCGTATTGTTTTGTATCGGCAACAGTGATACTGTATTGGTCAAGAAACTCATCAAAGTATCAAATCGGAAGAACCAATCGATGCACGTTACAGAGCGGGGGTAAATACATGGATCAGCAAAATTTCGATACGATTGTGGTAGGCTCCGGCAGTTCCGCCTATTATGCAATCAACGCACTCAACAAGGCCGGTCAAAGGGTCGCCATTGTTGATGAGCGTCCTTACGGAGGAACCTGCGCGTTGCGAGGGTGTCAACCTAAGAAGTATCTGGTCAGCAATGCCGAGGCAGTCGCCATGGCAAGTCATCTCGTTGGCCGGGGGATCGAGACTGCGCCCAAAACAGACTGGCCGTCCCTACAGACCCTCAAGAATGCCTTCCTTGATGGTCGATCCGAGGCTGAAGTCAAAAATTGGCAGCAAGCGGGAGTCACTACCTTTCACGGTAACGCCGTCATGACCGCTGAAGATGAGATTACCGTCGGCCACGATCGGCTGAAGGCACGCCAGATCGTTTTGGCGACCGGTGCCACGCCGCGATGTCCCGATATTTCTGGTGCCGAGCACGTAAACGATAGCGAGTGTTTCCTTAATCTATCCCATCTTCCGAATCGGATCGTATTCATTGGCGGCGGTTATATTTCTTTCGAATTCGCTCACATAGCGATTCATGCCGGCGCGGAAAGGGTAACCATTTTGCACCGATCTTCGCAACCATTGAAAACCTTTGATCAGGATATCGTCAAAACCGTGCTTAAAGCCAGCGAAGCGAAAGGCATCAGGGTCGTGCTGAATGAATCGCCTTTATCCGTTGAATCCGCAGAAAACGGATTGATTCTTCGCAGTTCCAAAAACGCGGTTTACAAGGCAGATCTGATCATCGCGGCGACGGGGCGGATTCCCAACCTGAGCGTATTGGAGGGCGACCACGGCAAGGTCGAGTTTTCGCAGCGTGGTGTTATAGTGAACGAGTTTCTTCAAAATGTTACCAATCCAAGGGTCTACGCCGTCGGCGACTGCGCCGCAACCAAGTATATGCTAGCACCCGTGGCCGATGAGGAAGGCAAGAC
>CAMYLH010000856.1 GCA_947259065.1 uncultured Desulfobacterales bacterium | reverse complement strand
TTTGATGATAGATCTTCTGGACTCCGAGCTTTACTATTCGTTATTGGCTTCCCCGCGAAGACTGGAAAATCTGATTCCACCTGACTTTAGCAATTGGATTGTAATCGACGAAATTCAGCGTATCCCGGATCTGCTCAATGAGGTGCACCGGCTTATTGAAAACCGGAATTGTAAATTTGTCCTGACCGGATCCAGCGCAAGGAAGTTGCGCCAAAAAGGAGTTAACCTTCTTGCCGGGCGGGCGGTCACCCGGTACATGCATCCGTTGACGGCTTATGAATTGGGGGATGATTATTCTTTGAGGCACTCTTTGAGCTTTGGTCAGCTTCCTTCCGCTTATATTGAAAGCGATCCCGGTGATTATTTAGAAAGTTACATTCACACGTATCTCCGCGAGGAGATCCTGCAGGAGGGGCTTACAAGAAATTTGCAAGCCTTTGCCAGGTTCCTTGAAGCGGCCAGTTTTTCTCAGGCTTCTTTATTGAATATTTCGGCAGTGGCCAGGGAATGCGGTGTGAATAGAAAACTTGCCGAAAATTATTTCCAAATCCTTGATGATTTACTTTTAAGCAGGAAGTTGCCGGTATTTGTCAAACGGGCTCAGCGGAGAATGGCAGCGCATATGAAATTCTTCTTTTTTGATGCCGGCGTATATCGCACCCTGCGTCCAAAAGGCCCTTTGGATCGTCCGGAGGAGATTGACGGTCACGCCCTGGAAACCCTGGTGTGTCAGGAAATTTGCGCTGTAAATGACAGCTGGGGTCTGGGCTATGATCTTTATTACTGGCATACGGCAAACGATTTGGAGGTAGATTTTATCCTGTATGGAGAAAAGGGCATTCACGCAATTGAAGTCAAGCGGGCGAGAACTATCCGGCGGCGGGAACTGAGCGGGCTGAAAGCGTTTCTTAAAGATTATCCGATGGCACGGGGGTATCTCTTTTATGGGGGGGACAGAAGAATGTATCAAGATGGAATCGAACTGATTCCAGTTTCAGAGGGGATAAGAACATTGCCGATGTTGTTGAATAACTAGGACCGGGACCATGGATTGTGCAAGATGAACGAAATGAAAAAAATCGGATTTAGCCTTTTTTATTCTCACGATAATGTGTGTTTTATCCCGGGGCTTCTATCTTATTAATTGCGATTGCCGCTATTTTCAAAGTGTACGAAATCGATCAGGAATACGGCTCCCAGTAAGACGGCTTTCTGGGGAAGATCGATTCCGTTGGGAAAAGTGATGCCGAAATTGTCGGCGTCCGTGAAGGACTCTTTGACCAGGCCACTCCACTTTTTCGTTATCTTGCCGAGCTCCTGGTCGCCTTTTTTTATTTGAAATGTCCATGGATGTAGCAGAGGGCCGAAGAGCTCGAATATTTCATTACCGTTGCGGTCGACAACCGAGTATATTCTACGCAGCAAGGCAAAGCGCCGTTTGATTTTGCCCAGCGGAGCGCCATTTGATTGGCTGACATCAAGCTCATGAAAATAAAAGCGGAACGGCCGTGTTAGTTTGAAAAGACCAGCTCCCTGGGGCGAAAACAGGTGCATCGTAAAAGGACGCAACGCTTTCAAAAACAGCCGGGTGATTGTGGTCAGGGCGGAACCGCCTTCCTCCTGAGCCTCTAACAGCGGGTTGCTAAAAGGATCTACCACCTCATACTTATTTTTCGTTTCAAAACCGGTCAGGATTTCACCCCATTCCTTCTGCTGCCTGATGATTAGGGCATCTGCTTGCGCAAGATTTTCCAGGCCGGAATTTTTACGCGCGGCGTCTCTGCTGTCGGCCTGCCGGTCACCCTTTGCTTTATGCAAAAACTTGCTGACAATGACACCGCACCGCGGGCACTCTTTGAATGACGAGTTGGTTGTAAAACCGCATTTCGGGCATTTGGGAGATGTGCTCATGCTGTCCTCCAGATTTGGTCGACTTTAAATCTACTTTTAATATAGTATTATAGGATTTCGGCATTTGCGGCCAAAGCTTTAGCCCGATTTAGCGGT
>CAMYLH010000855.1 GCA_947259065.1 uncultured Desulfobacterales bacterium | reverse complement strand
TTCCAGGTTTGTCGAAATACATGTTTACCTCCTTCGCATGTCAGATTTTTGATTCATTAACTTTAGCTCACTTCAAACTGTAGCTCACTTCCTACTTTTCCGGGTCATCGAGGTTGGGATGGATATATCAAATTAAGTTGGCATGGGGCACCATTTTATCGAAATTAACTATTCAGTCAATATCTGTTGAAATACTTTGTTGATTAAAATTGACAAATGCTTTATGAATATTAGGTTAGTTTGGTAAAATAATATGCAATTATTAATTCGTTCATCAAAAGGATCTGGAAATGGAAATTAGTCAGAAAGAGGAAAATGGGATTATCTTTTTCGCGATAAAAGGACGATTGGATGCCGATTCTTCTCCGGAAGCTGAAACAGTCGTCAAGGATGCTCTTAAAGGTCAAACGTCGAGGATATTATTCGATTTGGCCTCGCTGGAATATCTCAGCAGTGCCGGTCTCAGGGTTCTATTGGGCGCTGCAAAAGAAATGCGACAAAGAGATGGCAAAATTGTCCTCTGTGCCTTGAATGCATTTGTAAAGGAAATTTTTGAGGTCAGTGGTTTTCAATCCCTGATTCCCATCACCGATACGGTTGAATCGGGAATCGAGATACTTTCCTAACATCCTGCTTCGCAACGAAATTCTTTGCTGCTTTGTTGAGCTGGATTAATAATATTTCGAGTCTGTAGGTGCCCTTTGGATGGAAAAGATTAGCACAACTACCGAATCAATACTGCTCGTTGACGACAATCCGACAAATCTGCAGGTGCTTTTTCAAACCCTTGATGGCGTCGGTTGCAAGCTCTTGATTGCCAAAAACGGGGAAATGGCACTTTCGATTGTCGGCAAGGCCCGGCCGGATCTAATCCTGCTGGATATCATGATGCCCGGCATCGATGGTTATGAGGTTTGCCGTCAATTAAAATCCGTGCCGGCCACCGCAGATATTCCCGTAATTTTTCTTTCCGCCCTGGGCAATACCGAAGACAAAGTAAAAGGGCTTCAACTGGGAGCCGTTGACTACATTACCAAGCCGTTTCAGCCCGACGAGGTGATTGCGCGGGTAAACACCCACTTGACGATTCATCGGCTGAAACGCGAAGTGGAGAGCCGCAAAGATCAACTCGAACATGAACTGAAAGTGGTTTCCGAAGTTCAGCAAAAACTATTGCCAAAAAAGTTGCCGGCGATTGCAGGATTCAAACTGGCGGCACACTATGAAACGAGCCGCTACGCCGGTGGGGATTATTATGACATCATCGAGTTGCCGGATAATCACTGGGGTTTTCTGATAGCCGATGCCGAAGGACACAGTGCCCCTGCTGCTGTTCTGATGGCCATGACATGCGCGCTTTTCCGTGCCTTTCCGGAAACCACCACCGATCCGGCGAGAATGCTGCACTACCTCAACGAACATCTTTGCAAAGTGGCCGAACCCAGTTTCATGACGGCCCTGTATGCGGTTTACAATGCCAATCAGAAAACGATGCGGGTGGCACGGGCCGGTCAGCCACTACCGATGATTTACCGTTTTGCCGAGAAACAAGCCATTGAGTTTTCCTGCCCGGGTGTTTATCCCCTCGGTATAGAGCCTTATGAAATAGAAATCCCAGTAACGGAAACGAAACTTGAAGCGGGAGACCGCTTTCTCGTATACACCGACGGGGTCTCCGAAAGGTTTAACGAAGAGGAAGATATCTATGGCGAGAAACGCGTGCTCCGGCAGCTTGCCACCGACAGTGCCGATAATCCCCAGGATGTTCTAACCGCGATTATGGCGGATGTTGAACGGTTTGCCGGCAATCGTCCGGCCGATGATGACCAGGCCCTATTGCTGGGGATTGTGGAGTAGCAGCCCATTAGGGGCTAAGATATTTTGCTTATTTATTATGGACTATTGGTATACACCAGCTGAACAACCAGTACCAAATCGACTGAAGCGAACAAGATACTGCCAATGATGAATCGGTCAAGTATCCATCAAAACCGACAGATCCGATAAAACA
>CAMYLH010000854.1 GCA_947259065.1 uncultured Desulfobacterales bacterium | reverse complement strand
CGATTCCTTTCTGACGTCCGTGACACGCACCTCCCGGTAACGCGAGAGATTGTTACCGATAAGACTCAGCAATGTGCGCAACCTGGCTTGATCGGAGCTCAGCGATTCCACGTAAATGACCAGATCCTCCTGGTCGTGCTGACGCAGCAGACAGCTGAGGTTGTTGGCAAGATAGGTGGCTGCAAGGTCCGGATGTCCGGAACTGAAAGGCAGCACCCTGAGGCCGCGCAGGGATTCATCGATGCGCCGCTCCTGCAGGGCGCGTATTTCGCTGGACGTCAGGGCACCTGACCAGCGCTTGCCGAATCCGCTGACCCACTCGCCGGCCCGGACGTCCAGAGCACGCACCGAAGCCCGATACTGCGCGGTCGCGCTGTGGGTGATCTCGATGCCGATGTAATAGTTGGCGTCACGGATTCTTCCACACTGCACCTGATCAAGCCGGCGATGGTGCTGCGCTGGCTGCTGCTGAGGTTGCCAGGGCAACCGTATACCGGGGTCGGTGAGCAGGCTGTCCATGAGCTGGTCGCGCATGTTGCGGGTCAGACCATCGATGTCGGGTTGAATGTCGGGGCCATCCAGTCGGACCAGAATAACGGACTCGCCCTTAAACCTGGGATGCTCGCTGAGTTGCTCCGCCAGATAGGGTGCCAACTCAGCGTCAAGCCAGCGCTGCAGCGATGAATCTTCGCCTTGTGCCGGGCGTGCCGGCTGCTGTGCGCAACCAGCCGAAAGCAGGGCGCCGAGGGTGACGAGAAGAGTGAAGTGTCTGCCCATCAGCGTGTCACTCCGGTTCCAGCGTTACCTGTCCGTCGGCGCCGATCACCAGATTTCCGCCCTGCAGACCGCGGGTCAGGGACGCTAACCGCTGTTTTGTTGCGGTGGGTAGTTGCACGCCCCAGACAACAGATGACGGTGCCAGTTGGCGTTTTGACTTTTGCAGGGTCTGGGCGTACTCGACCGGTACTGTTGACGGTGCCATTTCGTGGAACCACCCCGGATATGCGTCAGGCGCGAAACGCGGGTTGCCTTTATTCAGCGACAGGCGCCAGGCTTGTTTGCCGGCCATTGCGTACAGGTTGACGATTCCGGCCGCCACCAGGCGGTCCAGGGCCTCGGCAGAGGCAAACCTCAGGGTGAAACCCTGTTTCCCTGATTTGGGTACCGGTGGCGGATGCTTTTCCGGGACGGGCGACGTCGGGGTTTGTGCCTGCTTCCTGTTCAGGGCGCTGGCCCGTTGACTGATGCCATCAAGCTTTTTCTGTTCCTCGCTGAGGCGCCGCTGGAGTGCGCGCAGCGAATGTTCCTTGTTCCCAGCAGCCAGCTGGATCCCGGCCAACTCATCGCGACCCTGCGCAAGCTGGCGTCTCAGCACTTCCAGCTCAGCCGTCATACGGTCCCGGTCGTTGCGCGCCTGCCGCGTCTGTTCAGCAACCAGCGTCAGTTGTTGCTGCGCTGATGACAACGCCTGCTGTGCACTGGTATTGCGCTCCTGTGCGTTTCGGAGCTGCGCCGTCAGGCGATCCAGATCGGCCTGCAGCAGCCGCGCACGTTCCCGCTGGAACGCGATAGCCTGATGCAACTTGTCCTGCTCCAGCTCCGGGCGGACGGAAGCTGTCTCCTGTAGCGGAATACTTTGTACCAGCGCAAACACGGCCATCAGGCACAGGCCGAGGATAGACATGAAGCGCATGACATCCGTTTGCAGTGCATCGGTATCGCTCCCCGTGGCCCCGGAAGTCGCCGTATATCTCGCGTTGCGACTACGCCGTATCATTGCTCTTTGAGCAGTCCATACGCCGCGGCCAATGGACTCCCTGATATCGCGCAGCAGGTGTTCGACCCGCGCGGCATGACGTTGCTCCTGTTCTTCGTAATAGCGGCTCAGTTTCGTGCCCAGATACGAACTCTTGATCACGCGCATCATATAACCGCCGATACCACCCACAATGGTGGTTGTCAGCGCTGTCAGGATGCCGCCGTCCACCAGCCGCGTGAGGATAGCGAAGGACTCTGATTCTGCTGCCATGGACGGATCGCCAAGCGCGTAAAGCAGCGCACTGCGCATACCGATCGCGGTCCAGATTACCCCGATACCAAAGAACAGGCTGGTCCAGACGTCGATCAGATGTTCAAGCTGTCCAATCTCATTCTGGGGAGAGCCGTCATCGAGCCGACTGGCCAGTGCGCGCAGGCTGTGAACATACAGGGCGAGCGTGATTCCGAAAGGCAACACCGACAAACCCAGGTTGCGCCGGGTCCAGTCACTCGCCGCCTGCAGCCCGGGCGTATCGACCACGGATATCGAAACGATATCCAGCACAATCAGCAGGTACACGCCGATCAGGCCCGTCAGCAGACTGACAATCACGCCCAGCAGCATGCCGGACAGAAAGCCGCGGCCGATCAGCTGCTTCATCGCCGATTACTCGTTCGGCCCGCAGGCCTCGCAGGTGGCCTCCAGGACCAGCTCGGTCTCCTGAAACAGGCGGTTGGCCCGATAATATTCGCGCCGGTCTGCGCTGACCTTGAGCAGACCCTGCTCCTTGTCCACCAGCTCCCTGTTCATCTCCCGCATGACCTCTTCCTGGCGCGGGCAGGTCTGGTCACAGACGCTGTAATCACTGACCAGGGAAACGTATTTGACACCGAAATAACGGGTGTAGGTCTCCCGTGCCTGGCGCTTGCTCAACAGGCCCTCTTCATTGGCCCATATCAGGAACTCGCTGAAGCTGGCCTTGTTGTCCTTCTTGGGATCGCCTTCGGCAATCGTAAGCAGACGCTGGAAATACTGATCGAACTGATGTTCGCAACCTGTCTCCAGGTCGAAGCGGGCAGCGCTGATGGCGCGATCCAGGTCGGGGCCCTCCGGCAGGCTGCACGCGGTGGCTTTCGGTGGGTTGCTGTTACAGGCAGCGAGTGCCGTTGCCATTGCCACCGCGGCAAGCGTTGCGGTGACTATGGATGTCGTCGATTTGTTCATCTCTGTGTTCCCCGGTTTGTTGACTGTTAGAGTTTCAGGGGGCTTTCATAGCCCTGCTCAGGCCGGCTGGCGGGTGGCGCCGTCATCGGCGTCAATGCCTCTTCCTCGCCAAACAGGATTGATTTCACGCCCGCCACCACTTCCTGCATCTCCGGTGTAATGGTTCCAAACGACTGGTTCAGCTGCTCCATCAGGGTGGCCCTGCTGATCTCCTCCCGGGTGCGCGCGATCAGGCTGGAGGTTTCCTGCATGTCCAGATAAATATCCGACGCGACCACCGCCAGCGAGGAGTTGACCTCGCCCCCGGAACGGGCCACCAGCTTGTAATATTGGTGGAAACGATCGCTGAGTCGCATGCCGGAACGTCCGCGCAGCACCGGCTTGTCGGCGTTTTTCCCGCTTGCGGATTGCTCGCCGACCAGTAGTTCCTGCAAGCTCCAGGAGGTTTTTTTCTGACCGAGTTCCCTGCGTATGCGCTTTTCGAGGCTGGAAGAGGTGCTGTTGACGGCCGTTTCCATTTCCGGCAACTTATCCCCCATCACAGTCAGCATATC
>CAMYLH010000853.1 GCA_947259065.1 uncultured Desulfobacterales bacterium | reverse complement strand
ATGCTGCGAATAAATTTGATGCCGGCGGACCCCAGCGGTTTATCCAAACCCTCAAATCCGACATGGTTGGCGTTTTCCTGCAGCCCGGCTTTTTGAGCCGGGCTATTGGGTTCCACTGATTTTACGATGACACCCTTTATGTCCGGAATTTTTAAATACCGGGCCAGCTTTTCATCGATGTTTTGAACCGTGATACCGATCCAGGCCTGAATCACTTCGCCGTATTGAATTAGATCGGAAATAATTTTGTGGGCCTTGCCGATTGGAATCGCAAAACCGATTCCCTGGGCCTTGGCATAGATAGCGGTATTGATGCCGATCAGATCTCCGTTGATGTTCAATAGCGGTCCGCCGCTGTTACCCGGATTGATGGAGGCATCGATCTGGATGAAGTTATGATACACGCGGTCTTCAGCCCGGATACTGCGATCTTTGGCACTGATGACCCCAGTGGTTACGGTGTGGGAAAATCCAAAGGGGTTTCCGATCGCGATGACGGTCTCGCCGATCATCAGATCCTCACTGGTGCCCATTTTAATGTCGGGCAGATCCTGCTCGGAATCAATTTTTAACACCGCCAGGTCAGAATCGGGATCGGTTCCTACAATTCGGGCCTCAAATTCACGTTCATCCTCCAGGACCACCTTAATGGTGCCTGTTTTCTGGATCACGTGGGCATTGGTCAGAATAAGACCCTTTTTACCGTCGATTATCACGCCGGATCCTAAACTGGTATACTCCCGGCGGCGTTCAAACCGCGGGTCTAAAAAGTCCTTGAAAAATTCTTCGAAAAATGGATTAAAACCAAATCCCGAAAATGGACTGGTCCGCTTGCGTACCTGGACAGCGGAGCTTATATTTACCACTGCCGGACTGACTTTGCGCACTGCCTTCACAACGGCGGTTTCCCGACTGAATTCATGGGCCGGGCTTTCAGCTGCAGGCAGCAGCAGCGAGCAGACGAATAAGAGAATGAGAAAATAGCGGTATAGATTTTTGTCGATCACGATAAGTTTTTGCATTTGCGACCTTTTAGATGATAGTTCATAGCTGATAGTCTAAGAAAATAACCATTAAAAAAGAAATTGCAGAATTCTATATTGGATCAAAAAAGTTATTCTGGTAACAAAATACGGATATTTATTCAACCGCAAATATATAGAATAAAAATATAGGCTTAAGAAGCCATATCGATATGACGCAACACACCCTTGATGATATATTGCCTTTCGTCGAAAAACCGAGTCGTTATCTGGGCTCGGAAATTAATACTACCAAAAAGGATCTCGGCCGGGTGAAGCTGCGCTTTGCATTGGTCTTTCCGGATCTGTATGAAATCGGCACATCCCATTTCGGCATGCAGATCCTTTACCACATTCTGAACGCTCAGGCGGACATTGCAGCCGAAAGGGTTTTTGCACCTGCCGGGGATATGGAAGCCCGGTTAAGAAAAACCGGACGATCGCTTTTTTCGCTGGAGTCCCATGAGCCGGTCGACCATTTTGATATTGTCGGCTTCAGCCTTTTGTATGAGCTGAACTACACCAATATCCTCACCATTCTCGACCTGGCCGGCATTCCATTTTTGGCTTCAGAAAGAAATACGGTTCATCCATTGATTATTGCCGGCGGGCCCTGTACCTGCAACCCGGAGCCGGTAGCGGATTTTTTTGATGCCATCGTCGTCGGCGACGGCGAAAACGCAATTATGCAAATGGCCGAAGCCTGGCTGAATTGGAAAAAAGACACCGCAGCCAACAGGGAATCTCTTTTTAAATTATGGTCGCCAATCGAAGGGGTCTATATTCCTTCTTTTTTTGAGCCCGGCCTTGATAACAATGGCTTTCAAACCGTAACACCCCGGTTTCCCGACTATACCCAAGTGCAGCGTGCCATTGTCGGCGATCTGAACAGAATCCCCTTCCCGGAAGAGCCCGTTATAGCCTATGGGCGGCCAGTCCATGACCGGTTGCGACTGGAAGTTTCCCGGGGCTGCACCCGGGGCTGCCGATT
>CAMYLH010000852.1 GCA_947259065.1 uncultured Desulfobacterales bacterium | reverse complement strand
GCTTCTCTGTGGAAAGCTTTAGACTTCGAGTGGAGCAGGGATTTGAAGATTTCGCCCAGTTCGTCTACCGCCACCGAATTAAAACGGTGGTTTTCATGTTACTTTTGTTGGGAACGGTTATCTCCCAGATTCCAAAAATCACCATCGACACCTCCACCGAAGGCTTCCTACACGAAAACGACCCAACCCTGCTGGCATACAATGCCTTTCGCGATCAATTCGGTCGGGATGAAGTCGTAATTATTGCCATAGAATCACCGAATATCTTTTCCCAGGCTTTTTTAAAGAAACTCAAAATAGTTCACGAAGACCTTGAACAAAACGTACCTTATATTGATGACATCACCAGCCTGGTCAACGCCCGTAACACCCGCGGTCAAGCCAACGAGCTTATCGTCGAAGATTTGCTCGAAGACTGGCCGCAAAATGAAACCGACATGGCAGTCTTGAAAGACCGGGTCATTTCCAATCCGCTTTACAAAAATTTGCTGATCTCCGAAGATGGCGAATTTACCGCCATCGTCATTAAAACCCAAAGCTATTCGGGTCTGGTTCAGGACGCCGATGTCCTCGAAGGATTTGACGACAACCTTACGGAAACCCCTGCGTCAACCGACCCTGACCCAATCAGAAAGCTATATCTTACGGATAAAGAAAACAGCCTGGTCGTTACAGCCGTTAAACACATACTGCAGAAATACCGGGCACCTGATTTTTTGGTTTATGTTGTCGGATCACCCGTGGTTACCCATTTTCTCAAACGGACCATGATGAATGACATGCGCAAATTTGTGGTCCTGGCGATCGTCACGGTCGCTGTTTTTCTGTATCTCATGTTCCGCCGCATAACCGGTGTGCTGCTACCGCTGACCATTGTCGGTGTATCTCTGCTTTGCACGGTGGGCATCATGGCAATCCTGAAGGTCCCCATCAAGGTCCCGACCCAGATTCTACCCTCCTTTTTGCTGGCAGTGGGCGTGGGGACTTCGGTTCACATCCTTGCTATTTTCTTTCATCGCTTTGATGAAAACATGGATAAAGAAGCCGCGATCGCCTATGCCCTGGGGCACTCGGGTCTCGCTGTTTTGATGACGAATGTGACCACGGCCAGCGGTTTGCTCTCATTTTCAACATCCGAAGTGGCCCCCATCGCAGACATTGGGATATTTGCCGGCATTGGCGTGATGCTGGCGTTTGTTACAACCATTGTCCTACTGCCGGCACTTTTAGCTCTTTTTCCCATAAAATATAACCGAAAGTCTGAAAGGGATCAGAAAGTCACCGTTATGGATCGGTTTCTTTCCCGGGTCAGCCATTTCTCGACCGGCCATCCGGTTGCGATTGTCGCAGCCAGCGCAACTATCTTTGTATTGTCCGTCGTGGGTACATCTTGGATCCGTTTTTCACACCACATATTGGGCTGGTTTCCGGAAACCAACGAAATCCGCCTGGCGACTGAGAAAATAGACCATGAAATGCGCGGTACCCTCAACCTGGAAATTGTCATCGACACCGGCAAAGAAAATGGTCTTTACGAACCGGATTTGCTCAATCGTTTGGAAAATGCGGCGACCTATGTTCAATCTTTAGAATATCAAGATGTTTTCGTGGGGAAGGCATGGTCTTTGACCACGATTCTCAAGGAAATCAACCAGGCCCTCAATGAAAATCGCCCGGACTATTATGCCATTCCCGACGACCGCGATCTTATCGCCCAGGAATTCCTGCTTTTTGAAAACAGCGGCTCGGATGATCTTGAAGACGTTGTGGACAGTCAGTTTGCCATGGCGCGCTTTAGTGTGAAAGGTCCTTTCAAGGACGTCGTCAAATACGATTCGTTTTTGCACACGATCCACCGTTATTTTGCCGAGCGCTTCCCCGAGACCAAAATAACCTTTACCGGTATGATGACCCTCTTATCTCGCACCATCAGCAATGCCATCAGGAGCATGGCCAGAAGCTATGTCATTGCGCTAGTCGTTATAACTATATTAATGGTTATTCTGATCGGCCG
>CAMYLH010000851.1 GCA_947259065.1 uncultured Desulfobacterales bacterium | reverse complement strand
CGGCTGCCATCGCCCGGGGCATATTCAAATCATCGTTCACAGCTTCTAAAAATTTGTTCTTATGCTCGGCACTGATATTGTTTCGCGCGTCAGCCCCGGCACCGGCAATCTGCCGAATCTGGTTTTGCAGGTGCGATAGGCCGTTGCGGGCGGCCTGAACACCCTCGTCACTGTATTCCATGGGTTTGCGGTAGTGGGTCTGAAAGGCTGCAAAGCGATAGACCAGCGGATGGATGCCGGCCTTGACGAAAGCATGGTCCAGGGTGAGAAAATTGCCTTCGCTCTTGGCCATTTTCTTGCCGCCGGCGATGATCAGAAAGGCACCATGCATCCACCATTTAAAAAAAGGCCGTCCAGTGGCCGCCTCGGACTGAGCAATTTCATTGGTGTGATGCACGTCAATATGGTCGGTGCCACCGCAATGAATATCAAGCTGGTCCTTTAGAAATTTCATGCTCATGACCGAGCATTCGAGATGCCAGCCCGGAAACCCCAAGCCCCAAGAAGAATCCCACTCCATCTGTCGCTGAACGCCATGCGGCGAAAATTTCCACAAAGCGAAATCGGTGGGATTGCGCTTTTCCGGGTTTTTCTCCACCCGGGCGCCTTCCTGTAAAGACTCGAGCTTCTGGTGGGATAGTTTGGTGTAATCTTTAAACTTGGATGTGTCGAAATAAACACCGTCGCCGGTGCGGTAGGTATAGCCTTTTTCCTCCAGGGTTTTTATGAGTGCAATCTGCTCGTCAATTGTATCGGTTGCTTTCACCCAGATATCGGGTGGGAGAATATTTAGATTTTTGATGTCATTTTTAAAGGCCCGGGTATAAAACTCGGCAATTTCCCAGGCCGTCAGGCCCTCACGCAGAGCGCCCTTTTCCATTTTGTCTTCACCCATGTCCCGGTCGCCGGTCAGGTGGCCGACATCGGTAATATTCATCACATGTTTTACCCGGTACCCGTTATAAAGCAGTACCCGCCTGAGGATATCCTCGAATATATAGGTCCGCAGGTTGCCGATATGGGCAAAATTATAAACCGTCGGACCGCAGGTGTATAAGCCCACTTTCCCCGGTTGGACAGGCTCGAACTCAACTTTACTTCGGGTCAGCGAATTATACAAATATAGTTTCATCATGGATCCATCAATGCAGAATCGAAAACAGGTTAAGAATCGTAAAAAATTGGTACACCTTCGCTAACCTTAAATGATAAAAAATGTCAATGATGAAATCAAAACGCGAATTAAATACCGTTAACACACTCAAAAAAAACTTTCATCGCCTGGGTCACCGTTTCACTAATCAGCGCGAATCCATCTGGCGTTTGTTTAATAATACTCCCAAGGGATTGACCATACCCGAAGCAGCAGATGTTCTCAGAAAAAAGGGTATTGGGCATGCAACCGTCTACCGCACGGTTAAAACCCTGCAGAAACTCGGTTGTCTGCATCGGGTCCATCTAGAAAGTGGCGAACATCGTTTCGTTGCCCGCAATCAGCCCCATTCCCATATGCTGGTGTGCCGTTCTTGCGGCCGGTTGGTTGAATTCGAATCCTGTGATCTTTCCATACTAGAAAAACTGATAGCAATGGAAACCGGTTTTCAGATTGAAGGACACGACCTTGAACTTTTCGGGATTTGTCCTCAGTGCAGGGCTTCGAATTAAAATCGGACATTGTGTTATATGGTGGCCTTCTGCTGGAAGGTCAGATATCCGACATCTTAGTCAAAGTAATCCGCAAGCGTCCAGTTTATGCCGTGACCGAGCCCTTGAATTTTATATCGAGTCTAATTTACAAAGTCTCCGTCTTGTGTTACAAAACCCCCACGCCATCAAAATAACATACTGCCTGAATCTTGTATGATAATCAACGAAAAGTTTAAATAATATTAGATAACAACAGGTTGAGAGAATTAGAGCAGTAAAGCCAAATACCTAACATGTAAAAAGGAAGTTTTATATCAAGCCTTTCTAGATAAGAAAAACCACAGATTAAAAAGGGAGACATACGATCA
>CAMYLH010000850.1 GCA_947259065.1 uncultured Desulfobacterales bacterium | reverse complement strand
AAAATGAATGTGAGAAAGATGATGGTGGCTATGCGCGATCACATCCACCGACCATACCATGTGGAAATGCTTTGGTTCATCATCACCCGTGTCCGCACTCACTACACGGTCAACAACCTCAACATCGACAAGGCCCATTAGTAGGAATTTTAATATTGGTAGTAATTTAAATGTTAGTAGTACCTTTTAGTCAAGTATCTTGCACTTAAACTAGCTGGTAGTCATGAGTCCCGCAGGACATCCTCATTGGGATGGTGATGTCTGGCGTGGAAACCATGCGTTGACAAGTTGGGTTTCCTTTCCACGATGGGATTGAACTTGCCCACCGTGGGATTGAAGCCGCGTTTCTTTCCCAATCTCCTGTTATGGCAAAGTAATATAATAAAGTAAAGTTGTTCCATAAAGTAAATTGGTACCAGGTACAATCGATTGGCTTTTTTACAATTGCGCAATGGAAACTATTCTTACCCATTACCGCAACAAACTGACAAACCTACTTGATACATTCAGTCTTCAGGTTCACAACCTTCCCAAATGCAATGGTCTTCATATTGTCGAAATGGGAAAGAAGAAACATAAAGTTGCTACGGTTTCCAGTGTTGATTATCTCTTCGAACAAAAAGTAATCAATCATCTCGATTTGGCGTTGGCGGATGTGGAAGAGAAGGTTGCAACTAAATTGGGAGTCAATAGTGATACCTTGGTCAGTGATGTCATGCATTGGATCGCAGATGGCAAACCTCTGCCAGCCCCGCGTCACTCCGATGAACTGATCGCCCTTGGTAAATTCCAATGGGAATTAACCAAAGCAATCGATGCTTTGGTGTTCATGGAGGTCAGCCTTCCACGATTCAACATATATGCCACACGCAATCCTTTGCCTCCGACAGATGGCTGGATTCCACTAGAAACTGTGATTAGCAAGGTAAAGGAAATCATGTTGGACATGCCATATTGGGACGATGATACAATGGAGGAGGATGGGTATGAAATATTTGCAATGCACCCAGATTTGCGCCGCAATCTACAAGAGGAGTTCGAAGAAGAGGATGCGATGAGTTTGATATATGAAATGCCTGATGAAAATGGCGAGTATGAGTGGGAGGCCGACTTCGACATTGACATCCACCGTTGAGACTCATGCAAACTTTTGACTGCCTTAACAATATTGGTTATAAATTAAAGCTTTTTATTCACCTTTTTTCCGATACGTTGACTTAACTTCTCATTTGGTACCTCCTCATTGAGCTAGATTAACTTGCCGCAGATCACTTCTTGGTTGGGCTACTACTGTCATTATACTTGTTCTTCATTTTAAGGTCCAGCTTAACACGGATGTTAGCTCGTTCTTTCATTCTTGCCTTCCTGATTGCTGCTTTTGCATCCTTCCCAAAGCGAGCTATTTCCATCTCATATTCCATGTCAGCAATAACATCCACCTTCTTCAGGAATTGTTTTCTCCTAACAATGATCATTTGCTCAAAATCACGACCGCTACTGAGGGGATCCCATGGCCTGTTGCTAATATTTGGCTTTTTATGCAGTTGCTTCCTAAAGGGCGGAGTCACAAAAATAGCGTTCTCCTTGTCTTCCTCTTTGCACTCTATTGTCACTGGAGAGATATCATCCAACTCGCCTTGGTCTTTCTTCACCAAGACAGGAGGTGGTTTATCACCTCGGTTGTTACGATCTGACATGACTACTTACCCGTATCTTGTCGAAGGAAATATTTGTTGGATCCTATTGTTGTGTGTGAATATTTATTGGATCCTGATCGTTACTATTGCTTATTGCATGGATAAGTGGTGTCAATTGTTCCTTCGCCTCCAACTCGTGAGTTCTCAAAAGGGTTGTGTCCTCATTAAAAACAAGATCCCAAAATTGTCACCTATAAATAACCAGTGCCAATAAGACATACCCTCAACTATAGTTGTCAGAATAGGTGTGCCGAATTGAAAAAAAAATTGCTAAATAACTCCAAAATCCTTAAACAAGCCAGTCATCGGAATCCCAAAG
>CAMYLH010000849.1 GCA_947259065.1 uncultured Desulfobacterales bacterium | reverse complement strand
GCCGGCCGGGATTTAATTCTATCGGTCACCGTCACCCGTTTCCGGTTAAAGACGTCGTTGGCATCTTTCAGCGTTGATATCAGATTAGTGCGTTCGGGCGCTATCCGACCGCCGGTTTCCACCAATGGAGTTTGAAACGAGCCGTCTGGATTATTCTGAAAATATCCGAGGATATATCTTTGCGCAGGTATTTGAGACAACGGAGAAAGCTGCAGTTTGCCGGCTCCCTGTTGCCGTCCGGACGGGAATAGATGATAATTGAATTCGTCGATGGCGCGGCCTTCTTCCTTTTGCACCAGTAGCGCCAATGCCTGTTCCATCTCGTCAAAAAGGGTTTCTGTGAAATAGCGCAGGGTTGCTGCTTCCTCCTGCTCCAGCCCGCGGTAGGTCGGTATGCAAAGCGCCATCGAAAAAATCAGAATAAGTGACTGCAGTTTTTTCATCACTCTGTCTCCAACCGATACCCTTCACCCCGAATAGTTGAAATCAAAGGGGTTTCTCCGATCAGAGCTGAAATTTTTTTTCGCAGCTTAAGCAAATGTATATCAACGGTACGGGTTTCAATGTCGGCGTCGGCATAATGCCATACTTCGGTCAGAAGTTCCTTTTTCGAGACGATTCTGTCCCTGTGGCGGTGCAGAAAAATCATAATATCCATTTCTTTGCGAGTAAGTTCCACGGATTGGCCCTCCCTCTTGGCCACCAGGTTCTTACCGTCAAAAAAAATGCCTTGGCAGTGAATTTCTTCACCCCCCAGATTTTTCCCGGTGCGCCGCAATACAGCTTCAACCCGCACCATGACCTCCCGCAGAGAAAAGGGTTTGGTGATATAATCATCGGCCCCGGATTTAAACCCCATGACAACGTCATCTTCCGCCCCTTTGGCCGTAATGATGATAATCCCCTGGGTCGGCTTTTTCTTACGGATCTCTTTGCAAATTGAAAATCCATCCAAGGTCGGCAGCATCACATCCAGCAGAATCAGATCAAATTGTTCATCCACTCCCACCCTGAGGCCTACGCCACCGTCTTCAGCACCTTTAACTTCGTAGCCATTGAATACCAGCACATCCAGCAGACCACGCAGCAGGGCCGTATCATCTTCAACAACCAGGATCCGCGCTTTGGTTTCTCTCATTTGATTATTTCCCTTAAAAATTGCCTCAGGTTGCAAGCGCTGACAGATTCAGCGTTAAACGATTATATTTTTATATCGCCACAGCGAAGCGACATCCACAAATCTTCAATCTTCAATTCTCAGGCAGATCAGCTCTAGCGTATATCAGATGTTTACAAATTCAAAGTAAAAGTTATGTAAAAATTCTTCCGTTTTCTTTTACACTTCTTTGAATTGTATCTGGCGCAACTTGAGGTAGAATTAGACCAGAGCACGAAGTAATATCTCTCCAACCTCTTAAACCGAAAGGAGCATGTGATGAAACGAACCCGATTGAAAAATTTTCTGCTGATCACCATTCTTATCGCCGCCACCGGTGTGGCCATGGCCTATTCAGCCGACACGATTCGTGTTTTGCGATCGAATTGGATTCCCGGCC
The DNA here is from genome assembly GCA_947259065.1 of uncultured Desulfobacterales bacterium. Taxonomy (GTDB): domain Bacteria; phylum Desulfobacterota; class Desulfobacteria; order Desulfobacterales; family JAFDCJ01; genus JAFDCJ01. The sequence goes on along the minus strand of CAMYLH010000849.1, from coordinate 854 downwards.
CCTCCCGCCATCATGGGGGAGACGGCGCAATCCTAAAGGTTTCCGGTCATCTCATTCAAAAAAAAGTCCTTCAGGGATCCGATGGCACCGTGGGCCTCAACCTCACGCTGCAGACCGCAGCGTTGCCGGCAACTGACGACGGTAATGCCCGCAATGTAGACATGGTGATCGTCCTCGATCGCAGCGGTTCGATGAAAGGCCGCAAAATTGAGGATGCCCGCCGGGCCGTCTTGGAGTTATTGTCCAGCCTGTCGGCCCAAGATCGCTTTGCGTTGATCACATATTCGGATGGTGTTGACATCGTCTCCTCTCTGTCCAACGTCACCGATGTCAACCGGGACCGCATCGCCTCGGCAGTTGGCACCATACGGGCAGGCGGCGGGACCAATCTTGGCGCCGGCCTGCAGGCCGGAATCGACACGCTTATGGCTGCAAACCGATATACAAATGCTGCTAAGGTCATACTGATCTCAGACGGCCTCGCCAACAAAGGGCTAACAGATGTCAAGTCGCTGTCCGATATTGCCGCCGTCGCCGTGGAAAAGGAATTTGCCGTCAGCACGGTGGGGGTCGGCCTTGAATTCAATGAGCATTTGATGACCGCTATCGCCGACCGGGGAATCGGCAGCTATTATTATCTGGAAAATCCGGCAGCCTTTGCCGAGGTATTCCAAAAAGAATTTTACAATGCCCAAACTGCAGCCGTAACCGGAGTCAAGATTGAAATACCTAAGGATAGCGGAATTACCCTGGTCGATGCGTCCGGATATCCGATCGCCGATCAAAACGGCCATAGGGTTTTTTACCCGGGCAACCTGCGTTCCGGACAAACCCGCCATCTGTTTCTAACGCTT
>CAMYLH010000848.1 GCA_947259065.1 uncultured Desulfobacterales bacterium | reverse complement strand
ACTGAAGCCCGGGCGCTGGCAGTAAAAGAGCTGCTGCCGCTTCTGGCAGAAGGCGATGAGCAGGGTGTGCATTTCGATGCCGGCGTCGTAAAAGTGCCGGAAAGTTTCCATCGGGTCTACAACCTTATCCAGCAAGGCGAATGGAATAATCTCGGCGTGCCCCAGGATATGGGAGGGCAAGGGGCTCCGGCTTTCGTGGCCGCGGCCACCGCGGAGTATTTCATGGGAGCAAACTGGGCCCTGTACTGCTATACCACCATGGGAAACGGCACCGCACACATTATAAATTTGTACGGAACGCCGGAGCAAAAGAAAAAATATGTCAAAAAGCTCACAGCGGCCGAATGGGGCGGCACCATGCTTCTAACCGAACCCGAGGCCGGATCCGACGTCGGTGCGCTTACGACTACAGCAGTCCGAAATAACGATGGCACCTACTCGCTGACGGGCAGTAAAATTTTTATAACCAATGGTGAACATGATCTGGCTGAAAATATTATCAACCCTGTTTTGGCCCGCATCGAAGGCGACCCACCCGGCACCAAGGGCATCTCCTTGTTTCTAGTCCCAAAATATTTTGTCAATGATGATGGCAGCCTGGGCGCCCGCAATGACATCGTCTGTTCCGGCATTGAAGAAAAACACGGCATCCATGCCAGCGCCACCTGCAGCATGACACTCGGCAGCAAGGGAAATTGTGTCGGATATCTGCTGGGGCAAGAACGCCAAGGCATGAAGATCATGTTTAACATGATCAATCACGCCCGCATGGGTACCGGCCTGCAGGCAATGTCTTATGCTTCAGCAGCCTATCTGCTGGCAATCAACTACGCCCGGGAGCGGATCCAGGGAAGAGATCTTGAAAATTTTGCAGACCACAGTGCGCCTTCGGTTGCAATCATCAGGCATCCGGACGTTCGTCGCAATTTGCTGTGGATGAAATCCTATGTCGACGGCATGCGCAGCTTCTTTTACTACATGACCCGCTGCGGATCACAAGCTCTGATCACCGATTCGGCCGAGGAACAGGAGAAATTCGGTGATCTTTTCTCTATGCTGACACCGATTGTCAAAGACTATATGGCTGTTAAAGGGCACGAGGCCTGCATTCAGGCCATCCAGGTTTTCGGCGGTGCCGGCTACACCAGGGACTACCTGGTGGAGCAGTACGCCCGGGATTGTAAAATCACGTCTATTTATGAAGGCACCAGCGGCATCCAGGCCATGGATCTGCTGGCACGCAAAATCGGCATGAAAAAGGGGCTCGTTTTTATGACTTTTCTAGGGGAAATTCAACAAACCGCCGCGCAGGCCAAAGCGGTGGATGCCTTGAACGATCTGGGGGTCAAAGTTGAAAACACCGCCAACCGCCTCGGCGAAGTTGCAATGCATATCGGCAAAATGGCCATGTCGGAAGATTTTAAAGTGGCCTTTGCCCATGCCCTGCCGTTTTTATATGCCATGGGCGACACCATCATGGCCTGGATGCTGTTGTGGCGGGCTGTGGTTGCATCCGAAAAGCTTTGCGGGAAGCCGAAGAGAAAAGATCTGGCTTTTTACCAAGGCCAAATCAAAACCGCCGAATTTTTCATCCATACGGAGCTTCCGCTAACCTCCGGTAAGTTGGAGGCCATCAAGGGTGGGTGCAAGGCAGCGATCGAAATTTCAGATGACGGTTTTGGCGGGTTATAGGAAGGTGTCAGTAGACAGAGGGCAGAGGATAGATGACAGATGACAGATGGCAGAGGACAGAGGGCAGAAGGCAGATGATAGAAACAGATTGACGATGAAAGAATACTGGAACAGACCGGGATACAAAATAGCTAACATTCCCTGACTATAGATATTGTTGATTGGTTGATTGGTTAAGTGGTTGTAAATATGGATTTATCTCATATTTACAAAATAATTGGACACTTCATCTTTTAAAGATCGTAACACTCTAAAATTATGGCTATAATTTACCTAATCAACCATTCAACCAGTAATCTATTCAACGAGGTTTGAACCAATAACTAATAA
>CAMYLH010000847.1 GCA_947259065.1 uncultured Desulfobacterales bacterium | reverse complement strand
ATTATATTTCGGGAGCTTATGAAAAGTCATGCCATCCCTTAAATCGGTATGATAAAGCAGAAGTTGCTATTTTTTTAATATTTCGCGGTATTTTTCAACAATATCCTGAATGGCCTCTTCTAAGAGATTGCCTAAAGATTTATCCGTATCCACCGCAAGGTGTTTCAAATCCTTGATACGGTCAGAATCAATGCTTGTTGAGAATACCTTTTTTTTGGCCATAATTTTTATATTACACCTTAATAAACCAAATTACAATAAAGATAATCAATATAAATTAATTAAATTAAACTAGAATTATATAAAAAAAGAAATACCTCTAACGGGCAGTGGACACCGAACAGAAACTACCAAAATGTTAGGGATGATTTAACTCAATCGATTTGGGCCGGCGATTTGTGATTTTTGCGGAATAGGGTGCCTGTGTAGGCGTCTTGGCTGTAAGGTATAAACTGAAGGGCTAAGATAAATATGAAAAGTAGAACTATGGTGTCAAAACAAGTTTGCCGAAGTGCTGACCCGCTTCCATCATCTGATAGGCCTGGCTTCCTTCGCTCAGCGGCATGACGTGATGGATAACCGGTTTAAGTCTGCCGGACCACAGTAATTTCATCACGTCATGAAAATCCTGGTGTGATCCCATGGTGCTGCCGATCAGACTGATCTGCTTGCCGAAGATAAAGCGTATATCGATTTCGGCCTGGGGGCCACTGGTGTTTCCCACAATAACAATTCGTCCACCCCGGGCGACGGCCTGCATGCTGGTGGTGATGGTGGCCTGGCCCACATTATCCACGACGACATCGACACCCCGCCTTTCGGTGAGTTTATAAATCTCTTTGCCCCAATTGACCTGGGATCGATCCAAGACCATATCGGCACCCAATTGCCGTGCCCGCTCGGATTTTTCCGGATTGGCAGCCACGACATAAACGGTGGCACCCGCCAATTTGGCAATTTGAATGGCCAGGCTGTCAGCGTCACCAGTATCGGTGCGGCCGCATCGACAAAATTAATCTTATCGGGAATAGCTGCAAGGTTGTCGATCGGAACCTTTAAATACTCGGCAGCACCGCCCCGCACATGTTCCCCCAGAATGTGATAATTGGGGCTGACGCTATCTTCACCGCGCCGGGTATATTCGTCTTCAGACAGGTTTATGCCGGGATCAACCACGACCCGCTGCCCCACCTGCCAGCCCGACACATCGGGGCCGAACCCGGCAATTTCACCGGCAACGTCGGCACCGCACCAGTGGGGCATCTCAAGATTGAGACCTGGCCATCCTCTTCGGACCCAGATGTCCAGAAAATTGAGTGCGCAGGCGCGCACCCGAATCAGCACTTCCCCCGGCCCGGGTTCGGGATCGGGCACATCGCCATATTTTACGACATCCAATTCACCGTGTTTTTCGAAGTAAAGCGCTTTCACAGTAGGACACCTCCACATCTATATTTTATCCGCATCAAACGCCTCCACCCAGGTTTCAATCAATTTATCCGTCCGACTTTTAAGACGGTTTGAAATAATGTTACTCAATTTTGTCATGATCATGTAACCCAGGGAATGATCATCTTGCAACATCGTCTTAAGCTCAACGGCCGGAATGGCAATCACGCGGCTGGCCTCCGTGCATTGTGCCGTTACGGTTCGACGCCCGGGCCCGACCAGAGAAGCCCATCCGAAAACCTGGTCCGGGTAAACCGTGTCGACCACGATCCACTTCTCTTCATCGACTAAACTGGCCTGAATGGATTCTTCATATTCGATTTCGGTCTTCAATACTCTGTCGGTAAAAACAATGCTCAAATCGACTTCACCCTTTAGAAGACCATAGAAATGCTCAGCGGGCTCTTCATGGTGAAAGACGACGTCTTCAGCCTCCAGCATCCGGTGCCACACCATTGAAAAATTTAAAACTCGTCAAAGGATTCTTTTCCGTCACAATAACCTCCTTGTTTTTGCTGTTCCCGGTATGATCGAAGCAACTTTATTATTGAGAATTTTGGGGCAATCCGCCTGAGGCGGGACTTTCAGGTATTTGAGGAAATTGATATTGCCCCGAAGGCTGAACATTCAAATGATGAGCGTGTTGCTGTATATACAATATATAATTACCATTAATTAGAAGTAAAGGATTATTACCTCGTCTTTAGAAATATAGCTAAATGATGCTTGACAAGAAGGGGTTAATTAATACATGCTATGCATATATCGGCAGCTGACCGGATTTTTAGCAGTGGAGTGTATAGGGTGTAACCTGACGAACGCGAATAACGTGAACCCGATTCCTGCGAAACCCCGGTTCATTTTATTCGATCCCCGTTCTAAAATCAGCGCTGCTGCCAAGCTTTCATATTCCGTTCAGGCGATGAGAACACCAGCGCTTATCTATTTTATCCGCACCTATCACGATTGCTACAATATCTAACAGCGCAAGATGTCAAATAATAGGCTACCACCTTCTGCCGGGTCGCATAATCAATTCGCATTTGAAGAAATAGAGCATACAGCGGACCGGGCCTTACGAATTTACGGGTCGAATCTAGAGGAACTCCTGCTCAATGCTGCCCGCGGCATGAACAGTCTTATGGTCACAAAGCATCGCCCTGGCTCTGATCTGCAGGAAAAATTCGTGGAGATCGAGGCGATGGATTGCGAAAGTTTGTTAGTCGACTGGCTGAGTGAACTGGCATACTGGGCGGAAATGGAAATGCTCATTTTTCAAGAATTCGAGATAGAGAGTGTGTCGCCGATCCATCTCAAGGCAAGATTATATGGCACCCGGATAACACAACTGGAAAAGCACATCAAAGCGGTCACTTACCACAACCTGGATATTGTCCAAACGAAAAAAGGATTGATCGCGACGGTGGTTTTTGATGTGTGAGGGACGCTGAAAGAAATCGCATCCCGGTGCCTGAACGGAGGATTTAGGAACTAAGCACGCTGGCATTTTTATGCCGCTAATTATAGGTTTCAGGTGTCAGGTTTCGGGTGTCAGGAAGGTGAGTCGCTAAATCCTGAAACCGAATCCGCCGACGGCGAAAAACCCTAAGTATCTGACAATATGTTGTCGGGAAAATGTGCCCACAGACCTAAGGAGGTGCCGCTTGGTCAGCGTTCACGATTTCAAAAGAATTGAGCAATTCGTCTATGAAGTCCCGGCCTCGTTTCGTGAAGATATGCGG
>CAMYLH010000846.1 GCA_947259065.1 uncultured Desulfobacterales bacterium | reverse complement strand
CGGACGTATTATTTAACCAGCTGAAAAATAACGGCACCCGAAGGGTCATTGCAATCAATTTCGGCGTCGGCGGCAATCCGCGCAAAAAGGTCGGACGGCTTCTGGAACAAGAACTTTTGCTGTCCTTGTTGCAGGAACCGAACACCGTTATTCTGCTGGACCAAGGCCTTGGCGAAACGGAGCTTCAATATTCTAATTCATTGCTGGATACTGTAAAACAAAACGGCTATCCCATCGAGGATGCCGTTTTTGCCGCTGAATTTAACAGCGATATCAGCAGTGGCGTGATCGGTTTACAGACTCGCATTGGTGAAATTGCGGCCATTATCGCAAAATGCGACGAGTTTATCGGCTACGATTCCGCCTGTCAACACATCGCAGCCGCCCTGCAGACCCCCTGTCTGACGATTTTTGCCGGTTCCAACAACATGCGTTTCATTCGACGCTGGAGCGCATTTGGAGCCAACAGTTGCCGCCTTGTTCATGTCGACACATTGTCCGACCCGACTGCCATCGACGTTGAAGACATTATTATCCGTATAATGAATGAAAGAAGGATCCAGAATACCCAATCCGAATAAACCGGAAAAATGATCTAAAATTTGAAATGACTAAAATTGTGGTGTCGCTTCGCTACATCTTTTAATAATTACGCACGTAGCAACCTGGTCGGCATACGATCATTTGGCCATTCATAACTTAACATGTGAAGTTCAATTAAAATCGAAAGAATACCTTAATTTTAGGCATTTTAGGCATTTTCAATTTTAGACAATTTTCTGGGCAACCTGCTATACCGGTAAAGAAATATCTTGCCGTTAAATACAAAAATATTATTTTAAGCAACTGATATGAAAATACTCTTCCTTTATCCCAACGCCGGCTCCCAGCTGGGATTCAACTACGGCATCGCCCATTTATCGGCGGTGCTCAAGCAGGCAGGCCATGATGTTGCCCTCTGGCAACTGTGCGACGATATTGAGCCGCTGCCTTCCAGAGAACAGTTTATAAGCCGCTTGCGACGTGAATCAGCTGATATCATCGGTTTCTCGGTCGTTACCAATCAGTGGCCGTATGCAAAAAAGCTGGCTGCCTGGGCACGCAGAGCCACCGACGCGCCTCTGGTTTGCGGCGGCATCCATACCATGGCCGCGGGTGAGGAGATTTTGCAGTCGAAATTATTTGATTACATCATCCGCGGAGAAGCGGAAGAGGCATTTGCCGAATTTGTCGATACGTTAAGTAAAAATCAGGACCCGTCAGGCTTGAAAAATCTGGGTTATCTAGCAAACGGCAGCTTGAGGTTCAATCCGTTAAGACCTCTACCGGATTTAACAAAATTGCCATTTAAAGATTACGACATTTTTGATTTTCAAAAAATTATCGATGCCAAAAATGGCTGGACGGGTCTGATGGCCTCCCGCGGTTGCCCCTTTTCCTGCACTTACTGCTTTAACCACCAGCTGGTATCAAATTATCGCCAGGATCTTGGGTGCAGCTTCAAAGGCCTCAATTACATCCGACATTTCGAAGTCAATCAGATGATACAGGAGATTGCGTATCTGCTTCAAAATTATCGAAATATTTCGATGTTTATTTTAGATGATGACCTTTTTACGTTTTATCGCGAATATGTGAAGCAGTTTTGCGCTGCTTATAAAAAAATCAGTACCTTGCCCTTTGTGGTCAATGCGCATGTGGGTTTTTTCGATGAAAAGAGAGCCCGCTATCTGGCGGACGCAAATTGCAGCATTGTAAAATTCGGCGTTGAAAGCGGCAGTGAGCGCATACGGCGCCAGATACTGCAGCGCCGGATGAAAAATAAAGACATTATCAGTGCCATTGAGACACCATCCGGCTGATGGCCAGGGCCAGACCCGGTCGCTACCGCTGGTCATTTTTTTTCCCGTTCCCCGGCACTAAAGCTTACGAACTCAGCCAACAGGGAGACTATATCGATTTTGCCAAGATGGCTCAGATGGAAAACTTCACCGATGGTTCTTGTTTAAATTTCGGCAAAACACATGATTTGTTTTTAAAAAAAGTCGGCCGCGTCATGCCCTGGTTTGTCAATGCGCAGTCGGATTTTGCTGTGGCTGATTTTTATCGCAAAAAGGTTGAAGAAATCCTGGCGCTGGACGAGAAAGCCTGGGAAAAAAGAATTTTACACATCGAGCAGGAAGACAGAGACATCTCAAAAAAGTTTGTCAGGCAAGGGTTGAGCCACTATGCCATAAAATACAATCGCTTTATGGGCGTCATATCAGATTATTTCCTGGCCGAAGATTGATCAGTCCTATCCCAACTTCAACCGATCATGAAGGAAAGAGCTGAAACCCTGGTCGTGGTCTCCAAAAGATACCTTCACTCCGACGACGATAAGCTCTATGGGCAAGGGTTCTTTGAAGGCGATTCGAGCATGATCCTTCTCGGTCGTGATTAACCGGTCTGCACCTGTGCTCTCGGCGCGACCTAAAATGGTTGCCAGATCTTTCTCGGTGTATGGGTGATGATCCGAAAATTCAAGAAAGCCGGTGACCTTAAATCCAAGGTCTTTTACGGTGTGCTGGAAATCGTCGTTGCGCGCAATGCCTGAAAAGCAAAAGACCTTGTGGTGTTT
>CAMYLH010000845.1 GCA_947259065.1 uncultured Desulfobacterales bacterium | reverse complement strand
TGACGCCCGTACCCTCGGTCTGGCCGTATCCCTCCACCAGGTTCACGCCGATGGAATGGAAAAATTGCAGAATTTCAGGGGCAATCGGCGCAGCCCCGGAATAGGCCACCCGGATGCGATCGAATCCCAGTCGCTCCTTAAGTTTGCGAAAGACGGCAAAGTGCGCCAGTTTGTACTGCAATCCAGACACAATTTCGGTGGGTCAGCATGGCGCCCTTGGGCGGTCCCGTGGTTCCCGAGGTGTAGATCAGCACGGATAGGTCTTCAGGTCCGATCTCCTGTATCTTTTGGTCCAGCAAATCGGGGTTTTTCTTTTCCAGCGCTACCCCCAGCTCGAACAACTCGTCAAAGGTCATGACCAAGGGATCTTTGAACTGGCGCAAACCCTCGGTGTCCCAGACAATGACCTTTTCCAGCTTGGGGGCTCTGTCACGAAATGGCAGACATTCCTGTCGTATTCGTTCCAGGTGATGTCGTGCCAGAGACCGAACTCCTTTTTGCGCATGGCCACCCGGTCGCCCCAGCGCGCAACTGCGGCCTTGAACTTCGTTGGTACCGTATAGTCTTTACTTTCAGACATTTATTACTACCTATTCAATAAAAATGGTGCAGCGATTTTAGCGCCATGCCTTCTTGCGCTTCCAGCGCTGATACCCTTTGGCGGATGCTTCCGATTTGACGCCCATATAGAACTCTTTGACGTCCTTGTTCTCCATCAGGTCGCCGGATTTGCCTTTCATGACAAAGCGCCCGTTTTCTAATATTAACCCGGTCTGGGAGACGCCCAGGGCCATTCTGGCATTCTGTTCCACCAGCAGAATGGTGACGCCCTCGGCATTGATAGTCTTGATGATCTCGAAAATCTCCTTGACCAAAATCGGAGAAAGCCCGAGGGAAGGCTCGTCCAGGAAGAGGAGCTTGGGGCGGCTCATCAAGGCCCGGCCGATCGCCAGCATCTGCTGTTCGCCACCGGACAGGGTTCCCGCCCACTGGTTGACCCGATCTTTCAGAATGGGGAAGTAGCCAAAGACCCGGTCAAAATCGTCAACAATGCTTTTTTTGTCGGTGCGGATGTAGGCACCCATGAGGAGATTTTCCTGGATGGTGAGTTCCTCGAATACCTCGCGTCCCTCTGGAACCAGGGTAATACCCATACGCACGATCTTGTCGGTGTCCAGACCGTCAATACGCTTGCCCGTGAACTCGATAGTTCCCTTGTCGGGCTGGTCTTCGATCAGACCCATGACCGTCTTTAAAATAGTGGATTTGCCGGCACCATTGTTTCCCAGAATGGCGGTTATGCTGCCCTCTTCTACGGTTAGGGAAGCTCCGCGGATCGCGTAAATCAGGTCGTAGTAGGTTTCGATGTTTTTTATTTCTAATAGTGCGCCCATGTGTTCGTTAATTCGTTTATTCGCTGATTAGTTCATTAGCTGATTTGGAAAACGGAATCCATGTTCTAGCTACCGTCTTCCGACTTCGGCATTTTTTTATATGATTGGCCGCAAATTCCGATTTCCACATTTCCCGTTCCGACTTCCGCATTCCCCATTCCAACTTCTTAAACACCTTCATCTTCTCCTAAGTAGGCTTTTAAAACTTCCGGATGCTTCTGAACCTGTCCGGGTTTTCCTTCGGTGACAGGGCGCCCGAAGTTCAAGGCCAGGATACGGTCGGAAATGTCCATCACCATGGTCATGTCGTGTTCGATCAGCAGGATGGTGATACCGAGCTCATCCTGGATATCCTTGACCCAGAAAATCATGTCCTGTTTTTCTTCGGAATTCATCCCGGCGCAGGGTTCATCCAACAGCAACAGGTCGGGTTCCAGGGCCAGCGCCCGGCCGAGTTCAATCTGCTTCTGAGTGCCGTAAGGCAGTCCTCCCACCAGCTTGTTGCGGGCAGTCTTTACCGGAAATAACCATGCTCGGTTTTAGCACCATGCCTTCCCAGACAATGCCTTGCTGTTCTAGATGCTCAAAAGTGAGTTGTTGGATTTTTTGCGTAACCTCAAAAGATCGTTCAATC
>CAMYLH010000844.1 GCA_947259065.1 uncultured Desulfobacterales bacterium | reverse complement strand
GGTTCTGCGCGCAAGAAGAATTTTTAGTTTTTAATTTTGAATTGAAGTCAACTGAAAAGGCAGAAGGATAAATTAAAATTTTGAATTTTAAGCTCTGAATTACTAATTTAGCGATGAAATCAATAAAGACAAATTTAAAATTTAACATTGAGAATTTAAAATCATAACCATGCCGAGTTTAAAAATTATTAAGGCATTATCGTGAAGTTCATCTTTTTCGGTAGCTTGTAGACGGAAAAATCCTTGTTATCAAAAGTAACAACGTTTTGCATGCCTGTTTCCGTGGCAAGGCAGACTATAGTAGCATCTGCATAATCCATCGGCAAGTCGGCGTATTTTTTCATCAAGTTTTTGGCCTTCCTTAGACTCTCAATACTGGCAGGAACGATTTCAACGACAGCTTTCAATACAAAATCTATCGCTGCACACTGAGCTTTTGTTGAAAAATTCAAGAGATAGAGGACTTCAGTGAGTACCGCTTCGGTTGAATACAGGCTACCGGAGAAATTTTTGAGCCATTGGACACATTCATTATGTCTTGCTTCACTACGATCAATTAATGCCACCCACGGACCGGTATCCAGAACCGCTTTCATTTTGTGCCTTTAATTTTTTTGATAAAATAATCACGATGATTTTGGCCGAGATCAGGAATACCACTTTCGACCACACCGATAAGACGCTTTGCTTTGCTGTAAAGATCCGACTCTTCCTCATTGCTGTATTCTTTGAGGAATTTTTGAATCGCCATGCGGCTTATATCCGATTTTTTTAAACCGCTTGATTTGGCGATTTGTTCGATCTTAGAAAAATATTCTTCAGGAATCCTGATTGTAAGCTGCTGCATTTCTTTAAGAGCCTCCTTATTGTAATCTAATTGACTACAACGTAGTCTTATTTGCATTCATTGTCAATTGATAATTTTCAAAGCAGAAAAAGAAACAGAAAAAAATAGGGGACATCCTATAATTCAGCCCCGGTGGAAAAGATAGGGGTCGCATCTTAAATATTAAATATTTGCCTGGAAATAGGAGATTACAAATTTCGATGGGTTAAATAATAAAGGTAAAAGGGGAGCCTACAGCGTCGGAGGGGTGCTTCGCTTGAGGTTAGAGGCAATGGAATTCGGAAGGAGAAGAGGGAAAGTGACTAATCCTCCAAAGCAACGGCGGGCACAGCGACACTGAGAAGCTTGGAAGTTGCCGAAAACATAGGGGTCACAGAGAACGCAGAAAGATTTCGACCGGAAGCTAAAAATCCCAGCCGCTTTGCTTATTCAGATTCTAAAGGAAGTTGAAAATTACCGGCGACAACTCCGGGAACGGTAATGTCTTCGTCCAAATTTTCCCATCTAAGGGCAAAACCGTTTAAACGCAGACTGATCTTTTTTAGCTCCTCTGTTGATGCTTTCTTTAAAATTTTAAACCTGTCAGCCGGAAATCCGATGAGCCTGCCGTCTGTCAATTCGAGATAAATGGTCCTTCCTTCAGCCCATGCTTTTATGGCCGTGGGTTCGGTAGTTACTGGATATTTAACTGCGGTGGACGTCATTGTATTTTTCCTTTAGTAACGCGTAATGCTCAAATACCAATTTTTCAATTCTGCGAACAGTTTTCGGATCAATACCGTTGTTACGCGCCAGCCTTATTGGTGCCAACCAAAATTTGCATTCGCCATCCGGTGTTGCCACATGAATGTGTGGCGGTTCGCTGCCTTCGTCGGAATAAAAATGAAACCTGAATGAACCAATTCTTAAAACTGTTGGCATTTTGAATATAATCCCTGTTCCTAGCTGATTAACCTTACAAAACTTTGTTCATGTTTGCAATTAAAAATTGCATCTGCATTGCGAACCTTTATGGCGGTTGTCGATTTTTTCGGTCTTCGACATAGGCCCACTTGGGCGAGGAATTGGGGTCGGCCCTAATGCCGTTAACTTAACAGATATACCCCGTTCCTTCTGTTTTTTAGGGTTTCCGGTCGAGACAGCATAGAGGGGACTGCTTTCGAATGAAATATGGTGTCAAAC
>CAMYLH010000843.1 GCA_947259065.1 uncultured Desulfobacterales bacterium | reverse complement strand
CACCGAGACGGGTTCGATCGACCCGTCGCGATCGTCGTCACCGAGGGCAATCGAGGGCTCGATTTGCAGGCTTGGAACGAGTTTGCCGCAGGACTGGACCCACGGGAGCGGCCTCACTGGGTCAAACGCCTCGAGCGCATCCCGATGACCGACGGCTTTCGACCCGATAAATCTGCGCTCGAGAGCGCAGCGCTCGGTAAAGGCGCCGAGCTCTTCGCCTATGACCAACGCGCCCAGCGATATGGCGCCTCGCCCCATGACGGATCCGAGATCGGCGCCTAGGCAGGGCCTCTACTGTACAAAAATCGCGCGCCCCCGGCTCTCTTGCTACATACCGTCTCGATGAACCTCCGAGCTCTTCTTTTGCCTTTTGCGTTGCTGATGGCGCTTCTCTTCGCCTGCGCAAAGCCGATCAACGAGGGCGGCGCGTGCTTCCAATCGTCGGAGTGCCGGAGCGGTTCGATCTGTGCCGATACTGTTTACGGGAAATACTGCATGAAAGTCTGCGACGCCGACCAGGTGCAATGTGGGAACGGAACCGCGTGCTTGGAATCGGTGGAGGTGCTCTTCGACCTCGAGGGCACCGGCGGCGGCTCGGGCGCAGGCGGCCAGGGTGGTGAAGCCGGCATCGGCGGCATCGGCGGCATAGGCGGCATCGGCGGCATAGGCGGCATAGGCGGCATCGGCGGCATCGGCGGCATCGGCGGCATAGGCGGCATCGGCGGCATAGGCGGCATCGGCGGCATCGGCGGCACCGGCGGCATAGGCGGCATCGGCGGCATCGGTGGCGTGGGTGGCGCCGCCTCGGAGCTGTGGCTCTGCCTACCCGGACAGCTCGAGAACCCGGAGTACGTTCCTCGCGTCCTGCTCGATCGGTGCGACTACAGCCTCGACTGCGACATCGGCCTTATCTGTGTGTGTCTCCCCGGCGCGACATGCGATCCTGACGACCCGCTGAGGAGCGGCCCCACCTGCCAGCGGATCTGCGATCCAGCGATCAGCCAGTGTTCTGCTATTCCCGGATTTGAGGGGGCCCAGTGCAAGGACCTCGGCGACGGCCGTGGTTTTTGCGACCCGACAACTATTCCGATGCTGCCCTAGCGGGGCTTGTCCATTTGACCGTTTACGCCGGGCTGTCTGAACACTAGACTCGCCCGGTCATGCCCACACCCCAAGAAACAGTCGACGCCCTTCGTTCTTACCTGCGTATGCATCCTGAGGAGGTCGGACGCGCGGTTCGGAGCGCGCTGGGCCTCAGGGTCGGCGTCCCCGTCGCTGCCCTTCGTTGGCTCGGTCAGCAGGCGGAGCGCAGCGGGAAGGTCGAGGATTTTCATATCGACTCGGTCCCGCCCGGCCTTCGCCTATCGGGCAACGTCGACTTGATGAACACACCGCTTCGCGCTGGCGCGATCGTTTTTGTGGAGCGCATCGTGTTCAACGACGAGGAGCTGACCGTGGCGCTTCGGCTCGAAGAGGTGAAGCTCAAGCTCAACGGTGAGTCCGACTCTCCGATCGCCGCCTTGATCAAGTCCGGGGCGTTGGACCTTTCGAATCCGGGCACGCTGGTGAACTTCATGCCCGGCCGCTCTCCGGTTCTGGCCGAGGCCAACGGAAACCGAATCGTGCTTGACCTGATGCGCGATCCAAAGATCGGCAAGAACCCGCTCGTCCGGCGCGCCGTCTCCCTGCTGACTTCGTTCGTCACGCTGCACGGCGTCGAAACCGATCAGAAGCACGTCGATATCGCATTCCGCGCGCTTCCGTCGGGTTTTGGTGGCGCCTTTCGCTCGGTTCGCCAGAACGTCCTGCTGCCCGGGATGAGCCGCTTCCTACCGCGGGCGAGGTAGGGCGCCATGCCGACGTGCCGCTCCTGCAAGGACGAGGTCGACGAGCTCGTTGCCGTCAAGGCAGACGGGCGACGCATCAAAGTCTGCGAAGACTGTGCGGAGCGCATCGCCGAAGAAGCGGAAATCGCCGAGATGAGCGAGTCCGTCGTTCAAGACATGATGGGCTTCAAGGGCCGCCGCTAGCCA
>CAMYLH010000842.1 GCA_947259065.1 uncultured Desulfobacterales bacterium | reverse complement strand
TTTGCTTCAGGATTGCAGCATGCCTAGTAGGATGCAGTAGAAAAAGTACTGAAGATTTTTGATTCTGCATCAAGATTTCATCCGATGATCCAAAACTGCATTTACTTTTGGGTCCATAAAAGCAGGAATTGAAAAAAAAACACAAACCCAACGCTAATCATTTAGAACTAGAACCACCGATCATGACAAAAGATGTGTTAAACGGAGGTAAGACATTGGCATCCAACGATTGCATCCAACCGTTTGACATGTACACAGACCGACCCACAGTGACTCACACGTAACCTCAAAAGCATTTATTTCTAAGCATTCCATGATGCAGGGGCTAGGCAACTGGCCCAGCAAAAAGCAGCCAAGGAAAGAGCTGTGGCATTACAAATGCGTAGGGACCAAGAGGCAGTGAAGCACAAGCCTCCGACAGCCACGGGAGCACAGAAACAGACAGCCACAGGAGCACCGAAACAGAAGCCACGGAAGACGACCAACAAGAATACTACAGTGATGGAGATTTCTGTTGCAGTACACAATGAAATGAAGAAGAAAATCAAGGAACAAAAAGACCAAATCACTCAATTGAAGGATGCCAGCAACCGGCATGGCTCCGAGACCAAGGCCTTGAAGGATACCATCGGGAACCTGGAGGATTCAGTGGAAGATCTAAAGAATCAAGTGAGTGAGACGGAGGACTCGGATGGTCAATCAGATTATGATGCGCTGTTAGAAAAGTACAATGATGCTCTCAAGGCACTCAAGGAGTGCAACAGGCGATCACAGGCAGAGGAAGCCAAAGACGTGGTCAGGGAATTGTTCAACTATGTCCGTGATTCAGGTTATCGCACGACTAAATTTGCCCAAGATGAAGCTCACCTCAAGAAGTTTGCCACAAGTGCATACGAAGCCATCAAAACTGAGATAGGCCTTGACAATGGTGAAACTACAGTCTCACTGGATGAATTCATCCGGATCTATTCACCAAGGTGTTTAGAGTTTTTGTCGAACCAACGCATCTACAATCAGGCCCAATTCCAGAAAGCAGCACACAGTGAGTCTACCTCTTGCCAGTGACGGATGGTTCTTGTTTTTATTCTAACCAGCATTCTTTTGTGTTCTTACTGTAGTTTGGTACAAGAATCATGGGGAAGACCTTCCAACAACGGAAGAATTCTTTGATGTTTACAATCTTCCGGAGGATGTGGATGACCCAACCTACGAGCGCAAGAAGGAGTTGTTGCAATGGTACAGTGATGTTTGGTTGCCAGTAGCAGCTGGTCCAGTGGCTTACTATGGACACAATGTTCGCTGCTATCAAACCGCAACAGACCGGCGTGTAATCCATGGGAAGGAACAGGCAAATGTGAATGTGATTAGTGAGGCCTATGGTTGGATCAACTTCGAGAACTATAGAGAAGCTTGGTTGGAAGTTTTCAAGTTCAAGAAGGAGAACCCGGAGAAGAAGGTGCCACAAAAGAGGAAGGATGATCCTAGCACCCACAAGTTCACCAAGACCAAATGGAGTGATCAAAGAATTGGACAAGGTTCAGGATGGGATGCAAGTGTGTCGGAAGCCTTGTTGAACCATGCAAGAAATATCAAGGAAATCAGGGAGGAGGATAAGAGCCGTGGCTGGAAGATCTACAAGATAGCCAAAGATTTGGTTAGGGAGAAGCACAACGTGACAAAAGACTCCCCGAAAAAGCGAGGCAGTGGTGATGCCCCCAGGAAAGTCACCCCATTGAGACAGAAGAGGTGGAAGGCAGTAGATGCTTCCAAGTTTGAGGAAGTTTGAGAGAGATTATGTTGGATGTTGATGCGGTTATGTTAGAAACTTGCGTCATGGTGCCTAATTGTTTGTTGTGTTCCTATTTCTACTTCAAATAACACTAAATAATGATTGTTACGCATTAAATAGAATCCTGCACAAGACTTCTGGGTTGTTAGGTTGAATTATGGCAATCGTATACAGTGTCCCGGGAAGCTGCCTACATTTTTGTGTAGTATGGACAAATTTTTGTGTTAACGGACAAACCTTGCCAGCT
>CAMYLH010000841.1 GCA_947259065.1 uncultured Desulfobacterales bacterium | reverse complement strand
GTGAACGAATGGGTTTTGCCCCCACGGAATCGCACGTGCACAGCGATCTCTTCGTCTTTGGTCAAGGTAACATCGTCCAGCAGCAGTGCGACCATGCGCTTACGCTCAATCGATGCGGTGCGCGGGTCCTTCCATACCCTGGGGAAGTCCTTGGCCAGGGTCATGATACGCTCACGTGCGTCGTCGGCGAGCAAGTGCTGGTCCGCTTCACGCTGTCGCTCGTGATCTTGCTGCAGGGTGTCCAATCGTCGTAGCCGTTCGTTCCAGTCTGCCTCGAGTGCATCGGCTACCAAACGGTTATCCGGATCGACCTTGAGGTAACGGCGTCTTGCCAGTTCAGCCTCATAACGCGCCTGTTCGAGCTGCGTGGCACGCAAGGCGTCGGCCTGGCGGATGCGGCCGGCGATCTCCTCTTGAACGGCAAGTGCCACGTTCAATGCAGCCGGTGCAACGGTTTGCAATAGCAGCGCGCCGATGGCCTCGTCGATGTGGCTGCCACGAATGGACTGGCAGAGTTTCCCTGCTTGACGTACCGACGCCTCAGTGCATTGGTAATACGGCGATAGGGCGCCTTGGACTTGTTGGTAACGCACACGCATGCGCGCCCCGCAATGGCCACAGATGACGCGGCCCTGTAGCAGTGCGGCACCCTCTCGTGGGGTACTGCCGCGCCTGCCGTTGGCAAAGCCGCCTGCATTGCGGTGGAGAATCTCCTGATTGCGCTCAAACTCTTCCCAGGTGATGTAGCCGACATGCGCGTTGGGGATAAGGACTTGCCAGTCTTCGCGCGGCACCTTCACATGAGTCTGCTGCAACTCAGCGGTCCGGCCACTACGCGTACGCCCGTAGACAAACGCCCCGGCATAGCGGGGATTGTGCAGGATCTGCAGCACCCGCGAGTGATCGAGTGTGCCCCAGATCAGGTCGCCCTTACCGATGCCCCGGCGGACACGTCGCGGGAACTCCCGCCCTGCAAGCGTGCTTTCAGCACGTGCAATTCGGCCTCGCTCATCGTGCCCTTCAAGCCGAGCAGCAAACGATCATTGAAGTGCGCTGGGTCGTATACTCCGTCTTCGTCCAGGATCAGCGTCCCGGACAGCGCCGCCAGTTCAATCAGCCGGTGCCAGTCGGCGTTGTTGCGCGCCAAGCGAGAGACTTCCAGGCCGAGCACGATGCCGACCTGCCCCATCGCCACTTGGGTGACCAGCTGCTGGAAGCCGTCGCGATCCGCGGCACTGGCACCGGAACGACCCAGGTCGCTGTCAATGGTATGGATACGCTCGATCGGCCAGCCCAGGGCCACGGCCCGCTCTCGCAGCGCGTACTGCCGCTTGGTGCTCTCGGTATTGTGCATCACTTGGCGCAGCGACGATTGGCGAACGTAGAGATGCGCATCGCGGGCAAGATGCGCCGCGGTGACCTTCTGGTGTGTTTCAGTAGACATGCTGCACCTCCGATTGGATACGCAACACCATGTTGGCGAGGAGTCTAATCAGGGCAGGATCAGGCGCCACCGCCGGCAGGGTGCTCAGCTGGGTTTCTTGCCGGGGTTCAGGGCTTGCAGGTGTGGCCGTAATGAGTGCGAGCCCTCGGGCCATACCGTGATACAGGAGAGCCGTCACGCCGGTACGACAGCGGCCACCGCCGAGGACTTGGGCACGCAAGGCTTCGTAGGTCTCGACCGCTTGGAGCGGCAGCGCCATTACCCGTGTTGTGTCTGGCGTTTTTTTTTGCGCACCAGGGCGCGTTCGATGCTGCGGGGATGGACGTTCAGCCCGAACTGCGTCTGAATAATCTGCGCCAACCGGCGCCCCCCCACCGGTCCGTGCTCGGCCAAGTGGGCCTCGATGAAGTCCATCAACGGGGCAGTGAGCTTGTGCGCGCCCTTGGGGCCACGCTGGCGAGGCAGCAACCCCGCCAGGCCCTCGCGGGCGTAGGCCGCCTCGGCCTGGTAGTAGGTTGGACGTGAGACCCCGAATGCGGACGCGGCGTCGGCCTTGGATGCACCCCCCACCTGTGCCATGCGCAGCATCTCGTACTTGACTTGCACCAGATCGCGCGGATCGAAGAAGGTATCGGCCTGGAAGGCGGGCGCTTGTACCCGCTCGGGGTGCAGGTTGAGAACACCCAGCGCTTTGAGGCGGGCCGTTTTGGGGTCGCGGTTGCTCAAATTGGCTCTCGGCAATCAATGTGTGTATTGTAAAATACGCCGCTATATTGGTCTTGTCAAGATGTCTTGATGGAATGATTATCAATATACTCCTTCTATATACCAATATATCTACAACAACACACGTACACAGATTGCTATTCTCGCGACGAAGCGGCGTATTTACTCTTACGTATACGGCGTAAATCACTTTACACCTCGCCGCCGTGATCGCCCTGTTTGATTCAGTGTTTGCACCAGTGCAGATAGTTCCAGCAGGTCATCGATACGGAACCACGATCGGCCAGCGGAAGCGATTTCGAAATGATCTACATCCGCGACACTGGTCCAGGATGTCGGCATTGAACAGAGCCGGCCAGCCCCATTGAAATACACGACCCGCGCCTCGCCCCAGTTTTGCCGACGTGCTGTGAGGGTAAATTGCTGGCCGCGCAGCGGGTGAAACGGATGGGTGACGGTGAAGACTTGGACGGCTTGATCGTCCGAACAAACTGCAGTTGACGACTTAGAAGAACGCATTCGCAGAACGGTTTAACGCATTCGCAGAACGGTTTGTGCGTTCTATAAAAGAGGAATGCTTGGATCGTATGATTCTTTTTGGCGAGGCTTCTCTTCGCCGGGCGCTCAGAGCCTATGTCGTACATTATCACACCGAACGAAATCATCAGGGTGTAGGGAATCGATTGTTGGCGCCACTTGCCAAGGTTGGCTCAACCAATGATCTTGTTCATTGCCGCGAACGGCTTGGTGGTATGCTCAATTACTACTACCGTGAAGCGGCCTGAAATCAAGGATTCGATTTTTTGCACGATACGGGCGGCGTTGTGGTATCGGAGTGGAAGTGTCGTTAAATGTCATCAGTTGAGTGGTCGAGCATGTCTGCGTTTGATCGATTGAAAAAGCGTTTCTGGTGGTTGCCGTTCGGACATGTTCCCGAGATCAGCGCCAACGAACTTCATCGTCTTGTGAACGGCGGTAAGCCCGTACAGATTGTCGATGTACGCAGTGAGGCGGAATGGCGACGCAGCCACATCCCCGGCGCGGTGAGTGCGCCGATCGGTGCGTTAAAGCACAGTCTTACCGCCTTGCAACTCGATGCGCACCAACCGATCATCGCCATTTGTTTGAGTGCCCACCGCAGCATACCCGCGGTCCGCCTGCTTCGGGCGCGGGGGTTCGAGAACGCCGTCCAGTTGAAAGGCGGTATGTTGGCCTGGTGGCGCCAGCACTACCCCACTGAACGCGTGCATTAGCGATAGCGTTTTTTTAAATGTCATCTGGGACTCAGGGCCGCACCGACACGAATGCCTGAAACCAAAGGTACATAAGCCCATGGCCCTTTCGGCCAGGGTTGTTTGGGTGGATTTCGTAGGTCAGAAGGGCCCCTGTCTCCGTCAATTTCAGTCTTTCAGGGTATTGACTTTTTCGAGGTCGGTGATCCACGCCATAACGTGTTATACACAGCAGTCATACCATCGTAAAGGTATGCAGGTGCGAAATGACAGTGCCTTCATATTCAGTTTACAAAAATTACACAACTAATTGTAAATATTATATATATCTATATTGTACAAAAAAGCATCAATTTAATAAAAAGGCCAGTATTTAGGGTATTAGCGTTCTTTAATACGATTTCATCCACACTCTTATCCACAGCATCTGTGGAAAACTTTCGTATTCATTGGATGGGTTATTAACCTAATTTATTTATGGATTAGGCGGGGTGTTTGCGCTGGTGGTATTGCAGTCCTGTGTCACGCTCAATATCGCGGCGTTTGATTGAAACCGCGGGCTGTTTTGGGTGTGTTTTTATTAGACTGATCGTGTGCGTCGGGATGAAGCCAGTGACCGCAGTTGCTGTGTTAACGACAAGGGCGCCAGCGTCATCACCACTTTGTGTTGTGGCGCGAGACGCGGCATCATAATCCACATCATGCGTCTGTTGATCGTGCTCCTTCTCGCACTTCCGTTTGCGGCTGCGTCAGCGGCTACATTGACCGGCCGTACCGTTCGCGTTACCGATGGCGACACGATCGTTATTCTGAGCGAAGGGAACGTGCAGCATAAGATTCGATTGCAGGGCATTGATGCACCCGAGCGTAGACAGGCGTATGGGACGAAGTCAAAGGAACACCTGTCTGAATGGGTTGCGGGTCGCTTCGTGGTCGTCGAAACGGATAAACGTGATCGGTACGGTCGCGTTGTCGGGAAGGTCCTGGTGGGTGGTAAGGATGTTTGCCTGGCACAACTCATGGCGGGCTTCGCCTGGCATTATAAGAAGTACCAGAACGAACAAACCGCATCCGATCGACAACAGTATGCCGATGCGGGAAAGGAAGCGCGTGACGCGAAACGCGGTCTTTGGCAAGATCCACAGGCGATAGCGCCCTGGGACTACCATGCAGCCAGGCGTAAATAGGCGTTGTAAGAAATTTCCTACACCGCTTTCATCAATAGCTTACAGACACCATCCCCACCGCTGGTACAATAGCGGCTTCATTTCAGGCAAACGGAGATTGCCCCCATGTTAATTCTTACCCGCCGTCCCGGCGAAACCCTCATTATCGCACT
>CAMYLH010000840.1 GCA_947259065.1 uncultured Desulfobacterales bacterium | reverse complement strand
GGAACAACCCAATATGATCGGTTAAACGGAACCTTCAATATTTCTGTCATAAAATCGCATTCCTTTCCTTTTTATTCTCTTATAATACCATATGTGTTTGACAGATCCGGTTAAAGTTCAGATAAAGAATTTGAAAATTTCATTTTAAATTTCCAAATGCCAAAGATACGAGAAATGATTTCAAACTTTGGCAAGGGACCGTTTGTCGGGGTCCACCGGGAAAAAGGAACCATAAAGAATTAAATTCACGGTTGGATACTCGAATTAAGATTTACTTGACTTGACAACGAACAAATATGATATCTGTAATATTCGTGGAAGTTGGATATTCTCAATATACCTGAAATTTTGGTGAATTTGTGCTATTGGCAATATATCCCTGCCTTCCTCATCCCAGACTTCTGATCACGCAAATCCAGCTGATAATTATATAGGTGCTTATGCAGAGTCTTCAAAATATTAAAGTTGTGTGAGTAAAGGAAACGAGAATGCCAAAAACCACGATTGTCATATTATTACATCAATTAGTTTTCCAAGGGATGTTCTTTTTAAAAAATATTATCCTTCACAGAAAAACTGGAAAACAGATCCGTGGAAAGAATAGAGAGGCAATTTACTCGATCGTCTTTTTTGTCTTGTTTATTGGTGTGGCAGTGGTGATAAGTATTCTCAAGCAACCTTTCGGAGAAGTTCAATTGATAGATGGTTTCTTAGCCATGGCTTTGGCATTAGTGCTTTTATTTTTGAATCTTATTGTGTCTGGAGCATCATTGATGAATTTGAAAGATTCTTGGAGGGTCGGCATATTAGAGGATCAGAAAACTGAATTGATTATAACGGGAATTTATCGGTTTACGCGTAATCCGTATTTTGTATCATATTTACTAATGTTTGCTGCATATACTATTCTTCTTCAGAATTTAATTCTGTTTGGGCTTTCAATAGTAGGGTTTTTATTTGTCCATAAAATGGTAATGAGAGAAGAAGAATATTTGTATTCTGCACATGCTAATGCCTATGTACAATACAAAATGAAAGTCCCAAGATACATAATTATATGAAGGTCGCATAACAAAAGGCTGCAGGCGGATAAATTACTGGCTAAACTCACAATTTACCGCTAAGCGCGACGTTATCAAACTGTGATACCTCCAACAAAGCTGTAATTTTACAAGGCAAAAAAAACTGATGATATCTTTACAAAAAAATTGATTCCTCGATCCGAATAATCATATATTATATAGCATTTCCACAAAGAGCAATCAGATGACAATCGAAAAGCGTTACAGAAATAGGTACAAATTGGGGGATACTCCTTGGGACGTCGGTAAGCCAGATTTCAACCTTATCGAAACTGTGACCGAAAATAATATTCTAAGCTGCAAAGTCTTAGATGTTGGTTGTGGAACCGGAGACAATTCCATATGGCTTGCCCAGAATCGGTTTCAGGTTATTGGCACTGATGTTTCGGACATTGCAATAGAAAAAGCAAAAGAGAAAGCTTCGAAAGCCAAGGTTAAATGCGATTTCATACTTGTTGACTTTCTTAAGAACAAAATTGAAGGAGTTCCTTTTGGCTTTGTATTTGACAGGGGCTGTTTTCACTCATTTAGTTCTGAAGATGATCGAAAAAGGTTCGCAAAAAATGTCGCTACTCATTTGGAAAAAGCTGGCCTATGGTTAACAATCGTTGGCAATGCTGATGAGGATCGTCAAGGTCCTGGTCCACCTCAACGGACTGCAAAAGATATAGTCTTGGCAGTGGAGCCTTATTTTGAGATTCTTTCACTTCAATCAAGTTTCTTTGGATCGAATCGTCCAAATCCACCCAGAGCCTGGCGGTGTCTGATGCGAAAACGGGAAGTGAGATAGGTGTTATTAATGGCTACCCTGGTTTCCATAGGATCTGTTTCTTGCGGGAACTCAACACCAGTGCTGACAATATCAGCAAATAATCTATTACAACTTTTTTTGATTGAATTAACCAGATGAACGAGCGAACCTTTTTCAGCCTCTCTGCAATAACAAATAGGGTCCAGG
>CAMYLH010000839.1 GCA_947259065.1 uncultured Desulfobacterales bacterium | reverse complement strand
TCCCAGGTTTCAACAATTTTTAGATAATACCATTCTTGTGGCCCACAATGCGGCCTTTGATATGCGTTTTTTGCAGATGAAGGAAGAACAAACCGCAGTCAAGATTATCAATCCGGTATTGGATACCCTGCTGCTGTCCGCCGTGGTGCATCCTTCGCACTCAAACCATGATTTGGAAGCGATCGCACAACGCCTGGGAGTCCGCATCCTGGGCCGTCATACCGCTACCGGGGATGCACTGGCCACCGGCGAGCTGTTTTTAAAATTGCTGCCGCTGCTATCTCAGAATGGTATTTACACATTGAAAGATGCCCTGGCGGCTTCCCAAAAAACGTATTATGCGCGAATAAAGTTCTGAAAATACGCCAGATTTCGGACTAAAGTAGGTTTCAGGTGTCGGGTGTCAGGTGTCAGGAGGGATGCAGAGAAAATGAAGAATTATCTGGAGGTGGAGGACCTTGAGGTCTACAGAAAGTTATGCCGGTTGCACATTGAAGTCTGCGACTTGACGCATGGATGGCCGAAGGAAGAGAAGTATGAGTTGGGCAGCCAGGCAAGGCGCTCCTCAAACAGCGCACCTGCCCAGTTGGCCGAGAAAAATGATGACCGGCATATTCGTAACAAGATCGAGGGTGTGAATCGCGCTAGAGGTGAAGCTGCTGAGACAATTCATCACTTGTTCATGGCGAAACTCAAAGGTTACACCACGGAAAGGGCGTATCGCGAGTTTCGGGATCGTTACAAAGAGTGCATTCGCATGCTGAATGGATTGGAGAAGACATTAGAGCGCAAGCTTCCCGACCGAGAACGTCGCTGGCAGGTAGCAGAGGAATCGGCAGAGTACAGCGTAAACTATAAAGCCCACTCAACTGGTTGGCCTATTCCTTTAAAAACCGAAACCTGACAACATTGCTCTCTCCTGACACCTGACACCCGACACCTGACACCTGTTCACACCCGACACCTGAAACCTATTAACCTTGAACGCCTGAACCTTTGAACCCTGAACCCATATAAACCTAATGCCCCCTTACTGCCCGATCTACCGGCAAGGAAAATGAGAACCTAGCGCCTCTGCCGGGTTCACTTTCGACCCAAATTCGGCCGTGATGAAAATCGACAATGCGCTTGGTGATCGTTAAACCGATACCGGTTCCGGCAGGGCGACCCTGGGTTGGATTTTTGACCTGGTGAAATGGCTGGAATATTTTGCCCAAATCTTTTGGATTGATTCCAATGCCGTTGTCCTGCACTTCGACAATCAGATGATTGTCTGCGACTTGCAGGCGAACGGCAATCAATCCACGGTCGCGATCGCAAAATTTTACGGCATTGGAAATTATATTCACCATCACCTGGATAAGCCGGTCGCGATCGCCGGAGACCCGAGGCACGTGCGGGGCGAGATCCAGCTCGATGGTTATGTTTTTGTCATTAACTAGCTGGAGGGTGCTGTTGACGGCATCGTTGATGACCTCTTTCAGATCTAGTGACGCAACCGCCCATTCCATTTGGGCCGATTCGATCTTTTCGTAATCCAGGATCTGGCTGACCAGCCGGATCAGCCGATCGCTTTCCTTAATGATAATACCGGCAAAATTCTCGAGCTGGCTCGGATCGATGTGCGGGTTTGCTGAAAGAATTTCGGCCAGGGACCGCACGGCGGTCAGGGGGGTGCGCAGCTCATGGGTAACCGTTGAAATAAAGTCATCTTTGAGCCGATCCAATTCCTGCAATCGCATATTGGCTTCTTTCAGATCGGCCGTCGCTTTTTCCAATTCACGGCTGTAGGCAATTACCTGACGGGTTTCATCGAGGATGTTGAGCACCTCTTCCATACCCAGGGGTTCCTCCTTGACAACCGACGATACCATGATCCGTGCCGAAGCAGATCCAACAGCCCCGGTGAGCAGCCGCTCTGCGTGACTGACCAGATCGGCGTCAGCCGTCATATAGTCGTCCCAATTAATATCGTGTTTTTCGGCGTATCCGGACAATTCCGCTTCGGCTTTTGTTCTACCCAGAAACCGTGCCAACAGCGAT
>CAMYLH010000838.1 GCA_947259065.1 uncultured Desulfobacterales bacterium | reverse complement strand
TTCAATCAGGGAGTATTTAGGATGAATCATGTTCAAAGCAACACCAGAGTGATCAGTTTACCAGGTCGCTGGGTTTACCTGACAACGGTCATTTTTCTGGCCCTTTCCGGGTTTGGTCAGATGCCGATTTTCAAACGCTATTACATCGCCGACATCCCCGGACTGGGCTGGCTGGCTGAATTTTTTATAACCCACTATATTCACTACCTGGCAGCCATATTGTTTCTCGCTTTAACTGCCTATATGATCATTGACTATCTGTTGTCGAAGCGCAAATCCAGACAAATGACCGCAACCGGATATTTGCGCAGTGCGTTGCTCGCCGGTATCCTGGCCAGCGGAATTTTCCTTGTGATCAGAAATTTGGCCGGAACCAATTTTTCATCCGGGTTTATTATTTTTCTGAATCTCTGTCACCTGGGACTTGCCATATCGCTTCTGCTTGTCAATCTGTACTGTCTGGTATTTAAAAAACATTGGACAATGGTTCGATAACCGCGTATAAAATCAGCGTAACGGTGTCATAACCTCAGATCATGTTCGATAATCCGCCCTGGCGGTAAACCTGATCCGGCGATGAAACCGCTTTGAAGGAGACAACCCATGAAAGATCTACTAATGGTGCTGGGGATTGTCGGCGTCTGGATTTTGTTCCAGGTCTACATCCTGCCGAAACTGGGAATATCCACTTGACTGAAAGATTCTTGTCAGGTGACAAGAGACTATGACAGCGGAAAAGAACGCGAATCACAAAAAGATCAAAGATAAAGACTTTGAACTGATCCAAGCCATTAACTCCGGCCGGACAGACAAGTTTCACGACCTTGTCAAACGGTACGAACAGAAGCTTTATAATTTCAGTTTGCGGATGTGTCGGGATCACAGTGATGCCGAGGACATGATTCAGGAAACATTTTTAAATGTTTTCAAATATTTAAAAGATTTCAGATACGAAACCAAATTTAAAAACTGGCTGTACAAAGTGGCGGCCAGCACTTGCATTAAGAAAAGACGCAAATCCAAATTTGCGCCGGAAAAAGAACTGTCGCTGGATGATTTTCTGCCCGGAAACGAAACCGAGGTGCCGAGCCAGATCCCGGATTGGGCATTGATGCCTTTGGATAAATTGCTGAATCAGGAGCTTTCCAGCAAGATTAACCAAGAAATTTTATCACTTCCAAAGAAGTATCGTCTGGTCATTGTGTTGCGGGATATTGAGGGATTCAGCACGGCGGAAACCGCACAGATCCTCAGCTTATCGCCATCCAATGTCAAAGTACGGCTGCATCGTGCCCGGCTTTATTTAAGAGACAAACTGAAAGGATATTTTGAAAATGACCAGTGATGATCATGACCATCAACATTGTCTGGAAATGTTTCAGAAACTCTCGGAATTTATTGACGGAGAGCTGGACCATGTCAGCTGTGACGAAATCGAAAGACACGCTGATAATTGCATTGCCTGCTTCACCTGCCTGGAAACCCTGAGAAGGACCGTTGCAATTTGCAAAAATGTAAAAGACCAACCGGTCCCCCAAGAATTCTCCCGGAAATTAAAAGAAATCATTCAGAACATACCCAAGACCTCCTTGCCTTAGCCGCCTAAAGGCGCTAGATGGCGTCGCTTCACACGATTTGCCGAACAAAACCAATCAAAAACAATATGTACCTTCAGGGATAAGCATTTTACTGCTTTTGCGGCCGTACGCTCAGCAAAGGAACCGGGCAGCGGCGGAATACTTTTTCGGCAGTTGACCCGAAGAGAACATCGGCTAAATCGCTGCGCCCTTTTTGTCCCATAACCAACATATCGGCGCTCTCATCCTCGATGGCACTGATTAATTCCTGAAAGGGCACGCCAACTCTAAAAACCTTTTTGATGGACAGATGAGCGCAGCCGATGTCTTCGATTAATTTCTCCATTTGCCGAGTACGGTCCGCTTTGACCCTGGTTTCATATTCCTGCGCCGTTTTCTCCACATATTTTTCAATGTTGCGGTCAAACTGTCCCTCAGCCACCTTTAAAAGGGTATCGATCTCTTTTTTGTTG
>CAMYLH010000837.1 GCA_947259065.1 uncultured Desulfobacterales bacterium | reverse complement strand
ATTTTGAAGTTTTTTTAACGAGATTTAATCTTGTGATATCGCTTCTTTCCTGATCTCAATAGGATGATATTAGCATCGTTCAAATCCTGAACAGAAATCAAATCATCGAAGGAAACAACCCGTTGCCCATTGACGTAAGCGCCGCCTTGTTCAATAAGTCTTCTTGCGGCACCTCCGGAAGAAGCAAGCCCTGCGGCATGGAATAACTTAAAGGCGGGAATCCCCGTGTTTAATTTTTCTGCTTCCACGTACGACTGGGGCACACTGACATCATCGAATTCCGAACCGCCCCTGGGAAATGAGCTCGACGGCAGAATATGCCCGGCAATATCCCTGTTGCCAAACATGCTTATGGCTGCCTGATGAGCTTTGAGCGTCTCATCCCTGCCATGAGCCAGCAAGGTTGCCTCAAAAGCTAGAACGGCCTTGGCGGAATTCAGATCGGCGCCCTGAAGTTGTTCAATTTGCCGGATTTCATCCAGGGGTAGAAATGTAAAAAGCAACAGAAACCTGGTGACATCCCTATCATCTGTGTTGATCCAATACTGATAATATTCGTATGGAGAAGTTTTTGCAGGATCCAACCACACTGCCCCTTTAGCGGTCTTTCCCATTTTTTCACCGCTGCTCGTCGAAATCAGGGGGAAAGTTAGCCCAAAAGCAGTTTTTTGGTTCATTCTGCGGATGAGTTCAATCCCCGATACTATATTGCCCCACTGGTCGCTTCCTCCCATCTGAAGCCTGCAATCGTGACTGTTAAATAGTTCCAGAAAGTCATAGGCCTGCAAAACCATGTAGTTGAATTCAATAAAGCTCAAGCCTTCTTCGGAATCCAACCGCATTTTGCAGCTTTCTGCTTTGATCATACGGTTGACAGAGAAATGGCGTCCAATGTCCCTCAAAAAAGAAATATATCCCAGCTTTGTCAGCCAATCGGCATTGTTGAGCATCAAAGCCTTGCCGTCGCTGAAATCAATATAGCGGGAAAGCTGTTTTTTGAGGCCTAAGGCATTTTCGGCGATAATTTCCGCTGTCAGCATCTTCCTCATTTCGGTCTTGCCGCTGGGGTCTCCTATTAGACCGGTTCCACCGCCAGGGTCTCCTATTAGACCGGTTCCACCGCCAATCAGGGCAATGGGCCGATGTCCATGTCGTTGCATATGTGCCAACGACATTATCGGAATTAGGCTCCCGATATGCAAACTGGACGCTGTCGGATCAAAACCTATGTAACAAGTGATATTGCCTTGATCGATATATTCATCCAACTCCTGTTCATGGGTCGTTTGCTCAATAAACCCGCGTTGCTTTAAGACATCAATTATGTTCGGCATAAATATCTAACCTTTTTAAAAACTATTAAACCTTCTTTTGTTGAGGATTGCTGCAAAAATATGGGGCATTTTGGGGTTGTCCGGTTAGGCCAGTTAAGCCGGTTGAGCCCGAATTAGCAAAAAGATTTTTGACCCAGGGGTTTCGCCGGCAACCGGCCAAACAGGCCAACGGGCAAACCTATTTATTGGCATACTCAACTGCCCGTGTCTCCCGTATCACGGTTACCTTTATTTGACCGGGAAAAGTCAGGGATTCTTCAATCTTCTTTACAACATCTCGGCTAAGCAGGATGGATTCTTCATCGGAAATTTGGTTGCTTTCAACAATCACCCGCAACTCTCGACCGGCCTGAATGGCATAGGTATTGGCAACACCTTTGAAAGAATTCGCTATATTTTCAAGATCCTCCAACCGCTTTATATAATTTTCCAGCAACTCTTTACGCGCACCGGGTCTTGCACCGGAAAGCCCGTCCGAAGCCTGAACCAGCAATGCATATACAGAGTTCGGTGGCACGTCTTCATGATGGGCGGCAACGGAATGAACGATTTGGGGAGATTCACCAAATTTTTTTGCTAACCGGGAGCCGATAAGCGCATGGGGTCCTTCGACCTCGTGATCAACCGCCTTGCCAATATCATGCAACAACCCCATCCGTCTTGCCAGTTTAACATTGAGCCCCAGCTCCGAAGCCATTATACCGGAGAGGAAACCCACCTCAATTGAATGTTGCAAGACATTTTGGGCATAACTGGTTCGAAATTTTAATTGCCCTATACATTTAATTAATTCGTTGTGAATACCATGCACGCCCAGGTCAAAAGCAGCTTGTTCGCCTGCCTCTTTTATCGCTGTATCCACCTCTTTGCTTACCTTTTTGACGATGTCCTCAATGCGTGCCGGGTGAATCCTTCCGTCAGATATTAATCGCATCAGTGAAATGCGTGCCACCTCGCGACGGACCGGATTAAATCCGGATAGAATGACTGCTTCAGGAGTGTCGTCGATGATCAGATCAATACCGGTGGCGGCCTCAAGTGCCCGAATATTTCGCCCTTCACGTCCAATAATTCTGCCTTTCATCTCATCACTGGGCAATTGCACCACAGACACGGTTCTTTCTGCCACAAAATCACCTGCATATCGTTGAATAGCAGTGGCAAGGATCTTCTTGGCCTTTTTATCCGCCTGTTCTTTTGTTTCATTCTCTATACGCTTTATAAGTTTAGCCCCTTCATAGCGGGCTTCATTTTCCATGGCTCGAATCAGAAGTTCTTTGGCCTGGTATACCGTTAAACCGGATATCTTTTCGAGCTGCCGTTTTTGCTCCTCAAGCAACTCATCGTATTCCAGTTCCTTACGCTCAAGCTTTCCCTCTCTTTTGGTAAGATGTCTTTCTTTGCGAAGAAACTCGCGGTCTCGTCGTTCCAACTGTTCAATTTTTTTATCAATATTTTCTTCTTTCTGCATCAGCCGGTTTTCTCGATTTTTTAATACCGCCCGAGTCTCGCTGGTATCAGCATCAAATTCGCTTTTTAATTTGAAAAGTTTATCTCTTACCTCCAAATCGGCTTCCTTTAATAAGGTTGCCGCCTTTTTTTCGGATTCTTTGATACGTCGGTCAACTTCTGCTTCGGCTTCCCTTATCTTATGGGAAGCAATTCTGCCCTGGATTACGTAGGCGATCAGCAAACCGCCAAAAAAGCAGAAAATACCGATGAATACAACATATTCATTCATTATATCTCTCCTCGGTTATCAAAGAATTAAAGTAACAGCTTTGATCACCAATTAGCCTATGTCGGTCAATAAT
>CAMYLH010000836.1 GCA_947259065.1 uncultured Desulfobacterales bacterium | reverse complement strand
AAGCCATGATTGCCGACCAACGTTATGGTTACATCAAGTCCATCCTCAAACAGGGGGTTATTTACCAGAAATACGATCAGAACCGGCTTTATACCTCAGATAAAATAGATAAAGTTCTAACAAACCGTTTCTTGGGTCCCATATTTATGCTGGCGATTATTGCCGGACTTTACCATCTTGTTTTTACCTACAGCGTGGTGCCGGTGGGTTGGATGGAGCGTTTGTTTGGATGGCTAGGCGATGGAGTTTCCGCCCTTCTGCCGAATGGTCTTCTCAAATCACTGCTCGTCTCCGGAGTGATCGATGGTGTTGGTGGAGTGCTGGGCTTTGTGCCATTGATCATGTTCATGTTTTTTGGGATCGCAATTTTAGAAGATTCTGGTTATTTGGCCCGGGTTGCATTTATGCTGGATCGAATATTTCGTATCTTCGGTCTTCATGGTAGCTCTGTGATGGCATTTATTGTTTCGGGCGGTATTGCCGGAGGATGTGCCGTACCCGGTGTGATGGCTACCCGGACGCTGAGATCTCCGCGCGAGCGGTTAGCAACCCTATTGACCGTGCCGTTTATGAATTGTGGAGCCAAATTGCCGGTATTCGCCCTTTTAATTGCTGCCTTCTTTGCCAAATATGAGGCCATGATCATGTTTACGATTACGATCGGCGCCTGGGCGGGTGCCCTGCTGGTGGCAAAACTCTTGCGGGTTACAGTGATAAAGGGTGCGTCCTCGCCCTTTGTCATGGAACTGCCGCCGTATCGAATGCCCACGTTCAAAGGTCTGGCGATCCACACCTGGGAAAGAACCTGGCAGTACATCAAAAAAGCCGGGACTATCATCCTGGGTTTTTCGATAATTCTGTGGGCGATGATGACCTTTCCGTCTCTTCCGGAATCAACGCTGCAGGAATTTGAGTTACAGCGTCAGGTTTTGCTGAATGCAGTGCCGCCTGCAATTGTCCAGCAGCTGGAAAGCACCTCTGTTGAAACCAAGCTTTCCAGAGAGGCGCAAAATTTAAAAGAACAGATGACCAGATTAGATCTTAGGAAGGCAGAAGCTCAACTGAGAAATTCGGTTGCCGGGCGCATTGGCTCTGCGCTCGAAAAAGTGTCCTGGTGGGCCGGCTTCGATTGGCGCACGAACATAGCGCTGATTGGTGGATTTGCGGCAAAAGAGGTCGTGGTTTCGACCCTCGGTACCGCCTATTCACTGGGAGAAGTTGATCCCGAACAAAGCCGCCCGCTGTCTGAGACACTGGCCAATGATCCGAATTGGTCTCCCCTAGTGGCATTGGGTTTAATTGTTTTTACAATATTCTACTCCCCCTGCTTTGTGTCGGTGGTATGTATCTCCAGGGAATCCGGATCCTGGAAATGGGGGGCTTTTGCGGTTGCATTTAACACATTACTGGCTTTTGGTTTGGCCGTTCTTATTTTTCAAATTGGATCAGCGTTGGGTGCCTAAGTTAAATGGAAAACATAATTGTCATTCTGTTAGTCGGCCTTGCAGCGGCATATATCGGACGCGTTTACTATAAAAAGTATAAGAAAAGCAATCAGTGCAGTTGCGGCTGCAGCGATTGTCTGGCTGATGCAACCTCCTGTGAGTTTCCTGATGAGCGGGAAAAGTATTCACTTGATCCAAACAAACAGCTGGAAAATAAGCAATCAGATTCATCGTAGCCGGTAAAGGACTGGTATGACCGGGCTGGAAGGGCATGGATAAAATGGCAAAACCAAAAACACTAAGCTCCAATATGGAAGACTACCTGGAGGCGATTTATCACATTGCATCGGAGAAACAGGCGGCCAGAGCCAAAGATATCGCCGAAAGGCTCAAAGTAAATAAATCATCGGTAACAGGAGCACTGCGTTCACTTTCGGAAAAGGGTTATGTCAACTATGCTCCTTACGACATTATCACCTTGACGGCAAAAGGCGAAACATTGGCTAAAGATGTCGTTCGACGACATGAAACCCTGAAAGATTTTTTTGTAAAGATCCTTTTGCTGAATGAAAAGGAGGCCGAGGAAGCTTCCTGCGAGATTGAGCATGCCAT
>CAMYLH010000835.1 GCA_947259065.1 uncultured Desulfobacterales bacterium | reverse complement strand
GTTTCAAAGGCATGCTGCAGGTCAGACCAGGATGTCTGCTTGAACAGGCGATTGTGATATATATCCCGCAATGCCCCCCAGAACGCCTCTTCGCCCAGGATTTGGCGGATCATATGAAAAACCATGGCGCCCTTGTCATAGCCGATGGTTCGGGTGATGGGGTCATTCCGACTTTGAAAACGGTCCAGGGCAAAATCGTTTTTTGGCGCAACCAGGGTTGCATAGTTTCTCAGCCATTGTCGTCTGTGATCCCGGGCAGCCTCACGGGATTTCAGCTCTTTGAACCGATAATCCGCCACATAGGCGGTTAAGCCCTCACTCCAGTTGCCCTGGGCATAATCCACATAGACTCCGTTTCCCCACCAGCAATGAGCGATTTCGTGACCGAGGCTAGTATGTATGATAAACGGCAAGCGCAGCACGCTGCCTCCCATAAGGGTGTAGGAGGGAAAGCCGAATCCCGTAGGAAAGAAATTTTCTACGACGGCGAATTTCTGGAAGGGATAAGCACCAAAAAGATCCGAATAAAGCTTCAGATAACCGGCAGTTGCCTCCAGATATGCTGCAGCCAGGTGCCTGTTGGGCGGCAGCAAATAGGTCGCCGCCTTTACATCGCCCACAGTTTGCTCATCAACCGCATACCGGGCGATGGAAAGGGTTAGGCCCTCGACCGGATAGTTCACCTCCCATTCAGATACGGTTTTTCCATTTTTAATCTGATGGCCCAGTGATCGGCCCGCGGTTACCGCAACCAGATCGGATGGCGCCGTGACCGTCACCCTGTAAGTTGATTGGGCGTCAATCAGTTCCGGGTACCAGCCGGCGCCGGCCAGCAAAAAAGCGCCTTTTTCCGAGATGGTTGCGGTGACACCGAAACCGGGGTTATCCGTGTTTACGGGGCGCACCGGAACAGGATCATCAAATTTGGCCGAATACTGAATGGTCACCAGCACTTTAGCGGAAAATTCGCGGGGCTTGAGGCTTAGCTGCAAACGGCCGTCGGCAAAGTTGAACGTTCGCGGCTCTCTGTTAACGTTTACCTTGATTCGGGTTGCGCGTTCAGAAAGGCGAAATTCCAGTACTTCGGTTCCCTTGGTTTGGATGGTGATATCATTTTGGCCGGTTAATTTCTTGTCAGCCGGAAACACTTCAATTCGAATGTGATGGGCCGCATTTAATCCTGCTGCCTGCGAAATCAGGGCACAACTTAAGATGCCCAACCAAATCCCCAGTATTATGAAACCAGATTTCAGCTTAAATAATTCCATGATTCATTACCAAATGACCCACTTTTTAGAACAATTTAAGTATTGTGAGGAATATGTCAAAGAGCGACATGTCATTGACTTCCTTTCCTGCGGTGTTAGCTTAAGAAACATAGTACCGGTCGGTATTGACGGATACCCAACCCGGACAAGCCGGAATTGAAGATCGAAGATTTAGTGACGCAACGTATATTGTATTGGGGGGAGCAATGGCGAAACCATCAAAGAATGCTGATCCACAGTATGTTCGCAAAGAAACATTCTGGTTGGTTACACTCCTGGCCCTATCGGTGGGTTTTTTTGGGGGGGTGATGCTTGGCGTATACAAGTCCGATACGGTAGATCTGCCGGGCCAGCCGGCACCATCCCCGGCAACGGCCCCTGACCCCGGTAAGGCAAGTATGATCGCTGGGCTTGAAAAGGAAACCCGGTCCAATCCGGGAAATCTTGAGGCCTGGGTCGAGCTGGGAAACTCTTATTTTGATACGAACCAATACGAAAAATCAATCGGTGCATACCGAAAGGCCCTGGAAATTAACCCGAACAATGCCAATGTCTGGACCGATATGGGCGTCATGTATCGGCGCAACGGCAATCCGCAGGAAGCGATAAATTCATTCGATAAAGCTATCGAGGCGGATCCCAAGCATGAAGTTTCTCGTATGAACAAAGGCATTGTGCTGCTGCATGACCTGCAAGATGTTGACGGTGCCGTAAAAGCCTGGGAAGGATTACTGGAAGTAAATCCTGTTGCTATGGCCCCGACCGGTCGATCAGCGGATGAAATTGTTCA
>CAMYLH010000834.1 GCA_947259065.1 uncultured Desulfobacterales bacterium | reverse complement strand
GTATTCCAGCCCTTTTCTTTTTTCAGATAATTTTTGGCAAGGCTGTTAAACTGTCTGGCTTGTGAAAAGTTGCCCTTTTGAAGCCATGCTTCGGCAAGATAATAGTAGCATTGGCCGTTGTCAGGATAAAGGCTGATAGCCTGTTCCAGAAGTCTGATAGCCTGGTCCGGCTTGTCTTCTGCCAGAAGTTGCCGGCCTTCTTCGGTAAGCTGATATGATGCTTTTTCGCGCGGACCTTGCTGCCGCGTCTCCTCACGGGCTATCTGCTTGACGCACCCTGAAAACAAAACAACAGCCAGAACTGAAATCAGTAATCTTATTGTTTTAGTTCCCATTGAAGATATCTTTGATTCCCTCGATAAGTTTTTCGAAAAACCCCCGGATCGGTATTTGCCGGCGAGGTTCCGGCGGAGCATTTTCCGCCAGAAAAAATTCCTTCATTGGCTCGGCACAATTCTTTGATATCTCAGGTATGCCGTCGTCGTTGCAGATCATTCTGGTAACGATTCCATCCGGCTCCCTGAAGTCATTATGGGAAATTTGATGCGGAATGGCCTTCATCAACCCGGCCCAGATGGGAAGGGCGGCCTGGGCGCCGGTAGCCTTGATGGAATCACCATTGTCGAAACCAACCCAGACTAGGGCTAGAATGTCCGGTGTATAACCGATGAACCAGGCATCGCGGAAGTTATTGGTCGTACCGGTTTTGCCTGCGACCGGCCAACTGATTCCTTTGTGGCTAAGTGCCTTGCCCGTGCCGTTTTCAACCACACCACGCAACAGGGACGTTATCATAAAAGCTTTCGATGGAGAAATCAAGCGTTCGATTTTTAAATGTCTGCGCTCGAGCACATGGCCGTTTTCGTCGATCACGGCTTTTAAACCCAATGGAAAGGGCATCATGCCGCCGGCCGCAAAGGTGCAATATGCACGGGCTAGCTCTAATGGAACCACTTCAAATGCCCCAAGTGCAAGGGAAGGATAGGGCTTAAACCGGGTTGAGAAGCCGAAGCGGGTGGCGGTTTCAATGATGGGTTTCAACCCGATCTGCATGGCCAGATCTACTGTGGCCAGGTTATCGGAATTTTCAAGTGCGCTCCGGACGCTGACCCGATTTTTTGCATGACGTTCAAAATTTTTAGGTGCCCAGGTCTTACCATCGACATGATATCTTCTGGGCGTGTTGGAAAGCATCGTGATTGGGGTAAATGTATCCAGCCCGGTCACATAAACAAACGGTTTAAAAGCGCTGCCGGGCTGGCGGCGGGACTGGGTAATACGATTGAATTGACTTTTGCTGTAATTGCGTCCGCCCACCATCGCCAGGATATGGCCGGTTTTCGGCTGCATGACAACCACGGCTCCCTGGAGTTTTTCAGCGGACGATTTGCGCGTCAAGGCCGCGTATTTATTTTCCAGGCGGGATAATTCCATCTTCAGCGCATTCTCGGCAGCCATCTGAATTTGCGAGTCCAGGGTGGTGTAAATCGAAAGTCCGAGACTTACCAGCTCTTCAGGTTTGTAGAGAGCGGTGAGTTGTTGCGCGAGGTAATCCATAAAATACGGGGCTTGTCTTCCGTAGATGGTATAGCCTACCGTTAGAACTGGTTTTTTGGTGTGCGCCTGGAGCTTTTTATCAGAAATCCATCCCTTACGTTGCATTGCTTTTAAGATAAAATTCCTGCGCCTCCGGCAGGCAGTTTTATCTTTGTAAGGTGAATAGTGGTTCGGTGCCTTAATCAGCCCG
The DNA here is from genome assembly GCA_947259065.1 of uncultured Desulfobacterales bacterium. GTDB lineage: Bacteria > Desulfobacterota > Desulfobacteria > Desulfobacterales > JAFDCJ01 > JAFDCJ01. The sequence goes on along the minus strand of CAMYLH010000834.1, from coordinate 312 downwards.
GCAATGGTGGCAGCTTCTGAAAGCGAGAGTTCCTGAACCGGTTTTCCAAAGTAAAAATAAGCGGCCTCGCCAATACCGTTGACCGCTACTGACCCCTTTTGGCCTAAATATATTTCATTTAAATATATTTCCAGAATGTCATGCTTTGCGTATTTGAATTCTATTACTATGGCAAGCAATGCTTCTTGAAATTTTCGTGCCAGGCTTCTATCCGGGCTAAGAAAATAGTTCTTGGCAAGTTGCTGGGTAATGGTTGAGCCTCCCTGCCGAATGGCGCCGTGTCGCAAGTTTGTTATCAGAGCACGCAGAATT
>CAMYLH010000833.1 GCA_947259065.1 uncultured Desulfobacterales bacterium | reverse complement strand
ATCCTCAAGCGGCGGAGCCAGTTTCACGTGCGACATCAGGCGCTCACGGAGCTCTTTCGAAAGGCGAGGCAGGATATGCTGTGTCGTGATTGTAGGCGGCCGAGGCTGTGTGGAAACTGCGGCTTGCCATTAGGGATCGAGTTGTGAGGCAGGTTTGGCATGCGAGCGGTTAGAATTGCCGAATCTGGCGGTGCTGGCGGGCCTCAGGCGGCCTCAGGCGCGCCGGGGGCAAGAATTTCACTGCATAGTTGGCACACAAGGCCGCTCAGGCGGCGATCGCCTTCAGAAGTTGCCCCGCGCCGATCATGTTGATCACGCGCTTGATATTGTAAGCGAGGACGTGGAGCGCCATTTCGGTGCGGACATTCCTGAGCTGGCGCATCTGGAAATGGGTGGCACCCATCGCGGCCTTGATCGTTCCGAATGGATGCTCGACCGTGCAGCGCCGGGTGCGCATCAGACCCGGTGTTTCGTCCATGCGCGCATACATCTCCTCGATCAGATGCTCGTGCTCCCAGCGGGTAATCCGGCGCTCCTTCCCAGTCGTGCAGCGCGTTTTCAGCGGGCAGAACTGGCAGTCGTTTTGCCAGTAACGACGGTGCATGAGCCCGTTTTCCTCACGCGTATAGCGATAGGTCAGGACCTTGCCGGACGGACAGGTGTAGGTGTCGCTCGCGGTGTCGTAAATGAAGTCCGCCTTCACGAACATGCCCTTCTTGCGATTGCCCGACGTCTCTGGCCGCGGGACAGTCGCGGTGATCCCTTCCTCGTCGCAGGCAAGCAGCTCGGCGCTGTTGAAGTATCCTCGGTCGGCGATGGTGTTCAGCCTTTTCACCTGCAGGGCTTCTTTGGCCATCTTCGCCATGGGAGCCAGCTGCGCCCGGTCATGCACCACGTTGGTCACATCGTGGGCGACGATCAGATGCGTCGCCGTATCGACCGCCGTCTGGACATTGTAGCCTACAAGACCGGTGCCTTTGCCGTATGTTGCCATCGATCTCGCGTCAGGATCGGTCAACGATATCTGGCCGTCCGGCGTGTTCTCAAGACGGTTGGCGATCCCTTGCAGTCGCTGAACTTCCTGGCGGATCCGGGACAGTTTCTCTTTCAGGCGCTCAACCTTGCACAGTTTTGCTTCAGACCTCTCCTGCCGGTCGGTTCGATCCATTTCCTCAAGATAGCGGGCCGCACTCTGCTCCAGGTGACTGATCCGAAGCTTGACCTTCCCGGACGTGAAATTCCGATCCCGATTGTTGACCGCTTTCATCTTGCTGCCATCGATGGCCACGGTGCCTGCCGCCAACACACCAATCTGACGGCATAGCTCGACGAACCGAGCGCAGGCCTTGCGGACGGCCGGTCCGTTATCCTTCCGAAAGTCGGCAATCGTCTTGTGATCGGGCACAAGTTTGCCGGTCAGCCACATCACCTCGACATTGCGTCCCGCTTCCCGTTCAAGCCGCCGGCTAGACGCAACCCGGTTCATGTATCCGTAAATGAAGAGCTTCAACAAAACCGATGGATGATACCCGGGCCGGCCCGTCTGGGCCGGCGCTGTCCGACCGAAGCCTGAATTCGAAAGGTCCAGCGCGTCGACAAACGCGTCGATCACCCGAACCGAGTGATCCTCGCCGATCCAGTCCTCCAGCCGTTCCGGAAATAGCGTCACCTGCTCGCGGTCAACACCTTCAATATAGCCCGACATACCCGCCTCCAACTCTTGAAGACGACTATACCCCAGCCCCGAGTTTTCACACAGCCTCGGCCCATTGCCGACCTTAGCGCGTGTCGCGGCGAATGGCAGTTCCAAGCTCAAAGTTCGGCGCATTGGTTGCCCAGTGTCACTCGAATGAGTGAAAATGCGAACGGACTGGCAGCAGCCTATGATGCTACGTGGAATTTATGGCCCCCGATAAGTTTACCTGATACGTTTTGACAATGGACGCAGCCAATCTCCTGACCATACTTTTTCCGATCGCTGTTATCCAGTTTGTAGGTTGGGCGGTGCCGGGTCCAAACCACCTAACAATTATTACAGCTTCAGTTACCGCTGGTCGCG
>CAMYLH010000832.1 GCA_947259065.1 uncultured Desulfobacterales bacterium | reverse complement strand
ATTGTCAGTTCAGTTCCTTTTTTTCCAGATCAGAAAGACATGAGCAAAGATAAATGGTCCGGCTTTGACCAGCAGCGAATCGAAATCCTGGATTTAATCAGGGACAATGAGATTCCAAGGATCGTTTTTCTATCCGGTGATATTCATTGCTCGATGTCTTCAAAGTTAACCTGTTCAACGCAGCCAAATTTCAATATCCATTCAATAATATCTTCCTCCTTTTTCTGGCCGTATCCCCAGGGACAAGCGCACATCTATAAACGCTCAGGAATGCTTACTCAAAGCGGCTCTTGCAATTACGAGGTTTCCTATACGGGCAAAGTGCATTCCGACGATAATTTCACGCGCATCAATGTCGACCCGAATCGTTTAAATGTTGAAATTTACAACAGAAAGGGCAAGCCACTGGGAACTGAAAATTTTACTTTCTAAAAATTTAAAAAATAGAAAAATTTTATTTCTATAGCAAGGAGGATCAATGGCATTTCCAATACTATTGGTACATGGTGTCTGCCGCTTTGATGAGCTTTGGCGGGAAGCATTGAATGTGGATAATAGTGCGGATCCTGATTTGGATAACCTGCATTACTTTAAAGGAATTCGCACGATGCTCTTGAAAAAAGGGTTTAGCGTGTTTCATTCCAATGTGCCGTGGGCGGCTCCAGTTGAAGATCGGGCCGATAATTTGAACAAAAATATTGTTGATCTTTTGGCAGATACCGGAGCGCAAAAAGTAAATATCATTGCTCATAGTATGGGCGGATTGGATACCCGGCATATGCTTTACAAGGATAGAGAGAAAGACAGGATTCATGAAAGGATCGCTTCAATCACCACCATCTCAACACCGCATGGAGGCTCTCCTTTTGCCGATTGGGGAGTTAAGAATTTAGGTGCGCTCATTCCGCTGGCGGCCAGGATGAAAATTGATATTCGGGCATTCCGCGATTTGACCACCGACGCCTGCCGGCGGTTTAATGACACCCCCGAGGTAATAGAATTTGAGGATAAAATGAGTCAAACAATTCAAATTTTCACCTATGCGGGGCGACAAAACTACTGGGGCGTTGTCGGCATTTTGAAGCCTTCCTTTCAAATAATTCACAGCTTTGAAGGCGATAATGATGGATTGGTGTCGGTCAAATCCGCCAAATGGCGGGATGAATTTTTCCAATCGATTTTAAACCATACCGACCACTTAAATGAGTTGGGCTGGTGGGATTTGGACCAGCTGACCGCCTTTGAATCCCCCGCTGCCTTGGCAAAAAGGATTCACAAATTTTATTTAGATGTGGCAAGGAAATTACCGTTCTGAAGAAACGTCAGATTCAATCAACGCCGGTACGTCATCATCGGTGAACCTCTCGAAAAAAATCATGTATCTTCACCCCACGGCGCAGGTCGAAACACCGACATTACATCTGCCAGCATCTTTTCGCGGTCACCCTCGAAACGCTCCAGTTCATAGCACCCCATGGGGTGCTCGAGCAAATTCGCCAGACATTTATTGCAAAATGTGCAGGGTTGCGGCGGAAGCTCTTTTTCCTGCAGAAACCATTGAACCAGGTCAGGGTTCGCCACCAGCGGTCGCGCGATCGAGACCGCATCCGCCTGGTCCTCTTCGAGCACGCGCCGAATCAATGAGGCACGTTGAAATCCGCCAGTGACAATTACCGGGACAGCCACGGCGGCTTTGATCCTGGCAGCCAGTGGAGCAAGCTCCCCCTGGAAATCCGCAGACTGCGTTCGTGCCCATATTTTGCCGTAAATCCAGCGGGTAGGCCGGTACCGCATAAGAAGATAGTTGAAAAACGTCTTGCTGCCCTCCGAGATTATTGTGTCGTATGTCGATTTCAGGAGTTTCAGCGGAAGCGGTCCCGGGGGATTGTCGGGGTGCGGAAAAGCGTTGCCTGCGGAGACATGAATGGCGTCTGTGCCAGCTTCCACGGCGAGCCTTGCAATAGCAATCGCATCTTCGATTTCGTTTCCAGTCTTCAGCCAGGGGAATACGGCGGCGCCCCGGTCCTCGGCGTTGAGCTTGACCTGGACATGCCAGTCGT
>CAMYLH010000831.1 GCA_947259065.1 uncultured Desulfobacterales bacterium | reverse complement strand
CCCTTTTCCATCAGATAGCGGAATCCCCCTTCGGTGAGACGATCGGCATAACGACCGGGCAGATCACCACGCAGTTGATCGACGGTGATCTGCAGCACCAGACGCGGGGGATCGGAAGCTGCAGATGCAAGTGTGACCCACGCCAGAACGGCCAGCGCTGTCATCAACATAATGCTGCTTTTTCGAATTTTCATGGATGAACCTCCTGATATCTTTGACATAAAATGAACTGGGCCACCCAGGTCATGATATGCACAATTGATTCACGTGTCTTTGTGGGGCTCTGTCAAAAACGACCTCAAATTAATGAAAACGCCATCAAAACTAACTTCAATGGAACCGTTTTGCAGAAAATGTTCAAGATATCTCGTCTTAAAATTGAAGTTCCAATGTGGACCATTGTCTTACTTTGGTAAACATAACAACATTTAGAACTTATTTAAATTTGTCAAATTATTTTAATTCTATTAAAAATAAATTATAGTTGACAAAAATTAATTATAGTTTTATTTTCTTTGTGGGTTTAAACTGGAAAAATGGAGATTTGAAATGTTATGCGGCCAATTGTTTCAGAACAGAATCCTTTGCGCTATCCATTGAATGAACTCTTCGGCACCCGAGCTCATGTGAGGCTGCTCAGAGTCATGGCGAATGAGGTTGATGGCCCTCTTACCACTTCGGATGTTGCCAAACGCGCGGGGCTTACGGTCCCTGGCGCTCAAAAAGCACTTGAAAGACTTTTACGGTCGGGTTTCATCTCCCGTGTGGGAGGCGGTCGAAAACACCAGTATGAAATTCGGTGTTCGGACAAGCTCATGCAAATCACATTAGAATTGTTTCAGGTGGAAAATGAACGATATGAACAACTGCTCACCACGATAAAAAAAGAAATTATACACCTGAAACCGCATCCACACGCAGCATGGATTCAAACGTTCCCTAAGGAAATCGGTGAGCCGCTGACGCTAGGATTGTTGCATGAAACCCGCCATCTGACGAATTGTGTTCGCCAATTGCGGACAAAACTCAATCAGGTAGAAAATGTCTTCAATCTAACGATTGAACTTGAAGGCTATACTAAAGCGGAGTTTTCCGATCTTCAGTTTCACGGCGTCACACTTCTTTACGGGGTCATGCCATCATCGGGCCTCACGACTCGGCAGCAGATGAAAAGCCCGTTGACACGCATGGAAAAAGATCGACGCTTGCTTGCACTATCTCGTAAATTAGCCAAAGCCATTGAAAAGGATACTTCCCTCTTGCGGCGCGCAAAAAATCATATCTATCGTTTGTTAAACGAGGATCAAGGAACGGCTAACAGAGATTTAGCGGAGTGGCGCGACATTCTCGATATGTATTCCATTCAACGGCTGTCACGATTTATCACTTCAACCAGCGAACGGGCCGATCGCTTACGTCAGAGCAATCCTTTTTTTGCCATTTTAAACTCTGATGAACGTGCGCGACTGGCCAATGGCTTGGAGGATGAAAATGACACGTGACTCAACTTGAACACGCAATCCGGGCAGCCTGTGATGTCTCAAGGGATACCGAGTTGTGGATATTCGGCTCTCAGGCGATTCTGGGAGAATTTCCGAACGCACCGGAAAGCCTTCGGGCATCGATCGAAGTTGATGTTCAGCCGAAGAATCGACCTGAAACCGTTGATGAAGTCGATGGTACCTTGGGTGAATTGTCCATGTTCCATCAAACACACGGCTTCTATGTCCATGGAATATCCATTGAATCTGCAAAACTACCCGGGGGTTGGGAACAAAGAACTGTGTCAGTCAGCGACCCGATATCGACACGCAATAAGACAGGCTTGTGTGTCGAGGCGCACGATCTTGCTGCCAGCAAGCTTGCAGCCTACAGGGAAAAAGACAGAGAATTTGTTCGCTTACTTCTTATCGAAAAAATGATTGGGGTGAAAACCCTTACAGAAAGAATAAGTTTACTAAATGCGAAAGAGGGGTTACGAGAGCGTCTCATTCATTGGGTAAAAATCACCGCAGAGGAATTGTGAGTTAGCCGAATGCGATAAACCAAAAACAGTGACATTC
>CAMYLH010000830.1 GCA_947259065.1 uncultured Desulfobacterales bacterium | reverse complement strand
GCAGACGGACACAGACAGTTTGCCTCCACGACTCACGGACGCAAAAAATGATTTATTGTCGGCGTGTGTCTGTGGCTAATATACTTAATCGCTTTTTAAAGGCGCCACATCCGCCAAAACGGCGGAAAAACGGCGGAGAAATGGCGGAGGACCGAAGATTTTTTTGATCATTCGGAGTTATGGGATGAAAAGGGAAATCAAAACTGGGATCAGACGGGATTTTTACGGTGCAAGGTGATCCGTAAATTGGAAGTTGCTGAAAGGGGAGTTGTGGAAGGTGGAAAAGGTAGGGGATGGGGGGATCAAAAGAGATGGTCTAAGGCTAAACAAATTTTTGACTTATATTAAATTATGGTATATATTGGTATAAAAATATTCTGTAGGGATAACTAATATGCAAAAAAATACCAGTGTCACGCTCGGAAAATATTTTGAGAAATTCATTGCTCAGCAAATAGAAAGTGGACGGTATGCATCCGCAAGTGAAGTCGTTCGGGAGGGATTGAGATTCCTTGAAGAGCGTGAAGTAAAACTTAACGCTTTGCGACGTGCGTTAAAGGAAGGTGAAGAAAGTGGATTTGTCGAGTATTCATTGGATGGACTGCTTATGGATCTTGACAAAGAAAGCGCGAGGCAACGCAATATTTATCTTTCCAAACTTGATGAAAGCTTTCATATATTGTCAGATCAACCTCATTTAGGGATTGCTCGTGATGATATTCGGAAGGGCTATCGAGTTTATCATGTTGGACGGCATTTGATTTTCTATCGCCAAAAATCTACCGGTATTGAAATTATCCGCATTTTGCATGATCGTATGGACGTGGAGACCCACCTGAGAAGAGGGTAACGATCAACTTCGAATTCAAAAAATCCCAATTTTCTTGGCTTTCTCAACAGCTTCACGGCGCTTGCTGACATTGAGCTTCTGGTAAATGCTCTCCAGATGTGACTTTACGGTTGCCGACGAAATGAATAGTTTTTCAGCAATCTCCTTATTCTGAAGACGTTGCGCGAGCAGTTCGAGGACATCAAGCTCGCGATTGGTTAGGGGCTCGACCAGTGAATTTTGGATTTTGAATTTTGAATTTTGAATTTGATCGACGGCCTTAGATTCAAATTCTCGTTCGTCGTTTGTGGCTCCTAAATCGGGTAAGGGAGGTTTTGACTCCGGCTCCGGGAAAGCGGCCAGGAGTTTATCGATGTAGTCCACGGATATATTCTGCTCACGCAACCGCATGAGCAAATCGACCATGGGCGGGCCGGCTTCTACAAAGGGCCGTATCCAACCGCCGGGTTTGGCCAGGGACAAGGCCTCTTCAAGTGCCTTCTGGGCATCGTTCGTGGATCCCAGTTTCTCCATCGCTAAAGACTTCAGAACCAAAATTTCAATTGTCAGGCAGGTTAGGTGTAAGGCCGCGCCATCTTGCCTCAGAGACTCAACGGATTCTATCGCTTTTTCCAAGCTCTCACGGGTTCCTTCCGCGATTTGTATCTTTGTCTTTGTAATAAATGGAACTTCAAGCCAGAAAACCGCACTTGGCGCGTGGGGCTCCGCGTCGAACGACTGAGCCCAACTAATGGCTGACTTCAGGTCTCCCAGCATCAGCGCAAGTCTTGCTCGGCAGGATTCGGCCACAGCGACGTTTTCCGGATCTGCCGTCCCTCGAGCAAACTTCATGAACAGCTTCAAAGTATCGACTGCATCATCGGTCCGCTGCATAGCATGGTAGGTTAGGACCAGGCCCGCCAGGGCGTCGACTGCTGCTTTTCTGTGACAAATATCAGGCTTCTCCGCTGCAAATAAGAAACCCTGCAAGGCTTCGTCCAACCGATTGGACTGGTATAGTGCAAGTGCCTGCAAGTATTCAGCCCAGGCCAGGAGATGAACATTACCTCCCTCCTTGCCAAAAGATCCCAGTCGCTGTGCAGCGGGCAGGGCGCATTTGAGATCACCTGACATGAGGTAAATAAAAACCTGTGCTCCGACCCAGCGGGTCAGCATCATGAAATCCGGGGGGAGGGTTGTTTGAATTCTTTTCTCGAGATACTCAATGGTCGACGCCCCGTCACCGATCATCTGACGTGCCAGAGCAAGATCAAACTCAGTTTCTGCTATAAGTTCACGATGCGTTTCGGGGAGGCGATTCCGTGCGCTTTGGAGCCGTTTCAGAGCGGCTTCAGCGTCACCCTCAAGCCAGATCGCAAGGTAACCCCAGTGGAAATCCAACTCACCAAACAGGGACTCGGCCACATTCTCATCCGTCAACAATAGGTTCACTCTTTCGAGGAGCGGAGGAATTTCCAGCAATCTGAATTGATTGAAGCGTAGCCAAGCCTGGGCGAGCAAAAGCCCTGGTCGCTGCAGGATTATCTCGGGTGGGAGGAGATCAAGCCAGTTTCCGACCACGAACCATTTGTCCTGAACAACCTCGTCGTTCCGGTGCCGCTCCACAATTTCGGCCGCACTCACGGCATCCCCGGCCTCCAGGGCATGTTTGATCGATTCCGGGATTAAGTCCTGGGCCTCCAGCCATTCGCTGGCCCTGGAGTGCAGAGTTTTAATATCGCCCGCAGAATAGTGCCGTCGTAGTTGCCTATTGAGAAGATCTTTGAACAGGTGGTGATAACGGAACCATTGGTCTTCCGCATCCAGATTGATTAAAAATAGATTCTCTTTTTTCAGCCAAGCGATGAAC
>CAMYLH010000829.1 GCA_947259065.1 uncultured Desulfobacterales bacterium | reverse complement strand
GGCAGGGGCTGGTGTCTTTTTATCAACGGCCTTCTTTTTTTGCTTTCCTTCAGTTTTTGTTTTTTTCTTTTTGGTCTTCTTCTTTTTGGTGACTTCGAGAGTTATCAATTCAACCAGTGACATGGAAGCAGCATCTCCCGGTCGTTTTCCCAGTTTTATAACCCGGGTGTAACCGCCGGATACTGCGCCGAATCGTTCGTCGGCTTGTTCAAACAGCTTATGAACAACGTCTTTTTCCCTTACAATGGCAAGGGCTTGACGTCTGGCATGCAAGTCACCACGTTTTGCCAGGGTGATCACGTGATCCGCCCAGCGTCTAATCTCCTTGGCTCTTGCCCCGGTAGTTCGGATTCGATCATGTTTAAGCAGAGAGGTCACCATGTTTCTAAACATGGCATTGCGGTGGCTCGGAGTTCGATTCAGTTTGAGGCCTGCTTTACGATGTCTCATTATCCTGTTACTCTCCTTCTTCAGTCTCTTCTTCTGGCGGGGCAAACCCTTCAAGCTTCATCCCAAGCGAAAGGCCCATCTCGTTCAGGACTTCTTTAATCTCATTTAATGACTTTCGACCGAAATTTTTAGTTTTCAACATTTCCGGTTCAGTCTTGCTCACCAGTTGATAAATTTTATTTATATCCGCATTTTTCAGGCAATTTGCACTGCGCACGGAAAGTTCGAGCTCCTCGACACTACGGTAAAGATTGTCATTAAACTGGGGTAAATGTTTTTCTTCAGCCTTTGTATCCAGCTTCGGTTCAAGCTGTTCATCAAAATTAATAAAGAGCGTCATCTGTTCTTTTAGAATTTTGGCTGCATAGGCAACGGCATCTTCCGGGGCAACGCTCCCATCTGTCCAGATTTCCATGGTAAGTTTGTCATAATCGGTACGCTGGCCGATACGAGCATTTCCTACGGTAAAGTTGACTCGTTGGATAGGAGAAAAAACGGCATCAATGGGTATAGTGCCGGCAGGTGCATCCTCATCCTTATTGGCTTCAGCCAGGGAGTAACCCTTGCCCACTTTAACTTCCATTTCCATCTTCAAGCCTGCTTTATCTGAAAGTGTGGCAATAAGCTGCTTCTTGTTGAGCACCTCGCAATGCCCATCATCACTGATAATATCTCCAGCCGTTATGGGCCCCTCGCCGCTTGCATCGATGCGCACTGTTTTGGGTTCTGGATCTTTGACTTTAAAGCGCACCTGTTTTAAGTTCAGGATAATCTCGGAAACATCTTCAAGAACACCTGGAATAGCACTAAATTCATGCATCACAGCATCGAATTTAACAGAAACAATAGCAGCGCCGTATAAGGAAGAAAGAATGATTCTCCTTAAGCTATTGCCGATGGTAATCCCAAATCCTCTTTCAAGTGGCTCACAAACAAACTTGCAATAGGATGGATTGCTGGTAACTTGAATTTTTTCTGGCGTCATCAACTCCTGCCAGTTCATGTACATAAGCTCATCAGACGGCATTTTTTGATCTCCTGATTATTTCAGGTTTGAAATTTTGACCACGATCCGCGGTCACTCTGCCCTGGTCGAAATTGCATGTACGATGCATTAAAATTAAAGATAATGTTATTTAGAGTAAAGCTCGACAATGAGTTGTTCTTGAATCGGCATGGTAAGATCCTCTCGTACTGGAAAGCTTTTCACCATTCCTTTCAAGCTGTCTTTTTCAAGATCAAGCCATTGGGGAACTCCCCTGCGAACCACTGCATCGAGGGAGTCCTGAAGAACCTGAATCTTTTTACTTTTCTCCCGTATTTCTATCATATCACCTATTTTGACTACGAAAGATGGTATATCAACTCGCTTGTTATTGACTAGTAAGTGCCGATGCCGGACAAACTGCCGGGCCTGGGCACGCGAACTGGCAAAACCCAGTCGGTAGACAACATTGTCCAACCGTCGCTCAAGCATCACCAGTAGGTTTGTACCCGTAATACCTTTCTGACGTTCGGCCTTATTAAAAAATAAATGAAACTGCTTTTCAGAGATACCGTACATTCGTTTTACTTTTTGTTTTTCCCGCAGCTGAACACCGTAATCCGAAGGCTTTC
>CAMYLH010000828.1 GCA_947259065.1 uncultured Desulfobacterales bacterium | reverse complement strand
TTTTGTCGGGTGAAAAGACTTACAAGCAGGCATTGCTTCTGAAGACCTGAATTCGATTTTGAGGCACTATAATGTTTGTTTTCTGCCTATCCAGGATTCGATGATATCTGAAATACCGATTTCTTTGGCCTTAATCGAACCAAAAATCGCCCGTTACGATGAGACTGACCCCCGCGCTTTCCAGTTTGACGGCGAGTTGCAAGTTGCCAACGGCGGAATGATCGAATACATTAAAACTTCAGAGTAAAAAGAACCATAGTCTGATATTCCTTAATATCATCTGCTATGAGATTATGACGAACATCGAAACGATCATGAGCCTTCCACTTAGTTTCAAACTTATTCATCTTCCACTTAAACTTGACATCATGAAATTTAAATTCAATATTCTCACTTCGTTTCTTTACAGGTTCAACTTTGATTTCTTCACCGAATACAGGGAACCTAAGTATGATCAGAATAATAATTGCAAGCACCCAAATTCTCCAGTCTTTGATATAGTCTATCATAAGTCTGTCTCCTTTCAATCCTTGGGCTTGACGTAATTGTTATCGCAACTTCTTTTGTAAACTCAGTAATTAAAATCATTTTTCCCATGCTACGCTCCTGGGGCATATATATTGACCTTTGAAACATGGTCGGGTGATATTGATTTAGAGCAAAGCCTGTGCCAGATGTTGTTGTGGATTAAAAACGTAATGAAAACGGTATAATGAGGTGAACTTCAGGTATGAGACGAAACAAAAATTATGAAGAAAAATAAATAATTCTATGAAAAAAAATTCAGAATGTAATCAGTGAGGTGAAAAATATTGTATTGAGCATTCTTATCATCGACATTTTACATAATTCTGGAACAAAGGTTGATTTTTGTGGTTCCGGTTATGACTGCCAGATAGATGGGATCAAGCTTTGGGCCAATCCAACGCTTAATATTAAAGCCGGCGCAGTTAACTACCATGAATAAAATCACAGTTCCAAAAAAAAGAAGCATTAGTTTTTTCATCTTTCAACCTTCTTTTTAATAAAAGAAGTAATTTACGTTTAGATCGGATTATGAAAAATCGGAAACTGCACGTAACTTGTCGTTATCAACATTTATGTAGATAAGCTTACGATATTATTAAATTTTTAGAATTTCCAGAATACAAATAAATAGCAGAAAGCATAGGTGGACATTTTCTTGAAAAGATCTGAAACATGCAAATTTGATGGTATTACGATATACGATAATATCCTTCACGTCACAGCAAACAAGCCATACTACTATATAATGTGGTGGCCCACCGATCGAAAAAATTATAATCCTTGTGCATGTTGATATGATATGCAATCTGCATATTTCCTTTATTTCAGGAGCACAAAACCTTTAATCCAATACTGATAAAAATATAATGCCTTTGAAGAAGTAAGATCCACATTTTACTTTGCGCAATGTGCAAAACCTCTTCCTTCCCGGCGACCATCAGCTCTACAACCACAGCGATTCTGCCTGCGCTTATTTAGATCTGAGAACCACCGTGGGTATCGATGTCTGTGAATATCCGGGTTCAAACAAAATCAACATTCTGCCCGATCTTGAAATTTATGAGTCATCATCGAAAGTTGATTACTACAAGGGGGAGGAAAAGGTGAAGGACAGGTGGCCGGATGAAGTCGTCAACAAGCGATGATTAACTGCTTTTCCGGATTTCCCGGATCGATTTCGGCGGACCCGCGATTATCCTGGTGTCAATCGGTCAGCTAGTAACAACGGTTGCGGCAATGATCCAGGCCTCGCCCGGGGTCCATTCGAGCCAGGTGTCAATGTGGTGAAACGGCATGGAATGGCCCCGGTTAGATGGTTTTGTGATCATGCCACGCACAGATCCGGCTATATTTGAGATCGTTCAGGTCTTCAATGTTGTGAAGGGGGCAGACCTTTTCATGCTGACATAAATTTCATAAGAATTTGTCAAGCAAAAGGATAATGCCCTTTTTCTCATTACCCGGTCGTCGCCGGTGCCAGAACATCACCGAGACAGGTCTCAATTGGTCTTCAATGGAAAAGAGTGCGCGGTGAAGATCCC
>CAMYLH010000827.1 GCA_947259065.1 uncultured Desulfobacterales bacterium | reverse complement strand
GGCCCTGGGGATATTCGCCGATCACCGCCTCAATGTTGTGGGACTGTCCATGGATAAAGGCGGGGTGATCATCGAAGCTCTTGAAGAAGAGCTGGCTCATCAAACGCCGGTGTTTTTTTATACCATTCCGACCTTTAACAATCCAACAGGGCTTACCCTTTCAGCAGCCCGTAGAGAAAAATTGGTTCAATTGAGCCAGGAGTACAATTTCCTGATCATTGCCGATGAGGTCTATCATTTACTGGACTATACGAGCACGCCGCCATCGCCCATGGCGAAGTACATCGAGGCGGCAACCGTCCTGTCACTGGGATCATTTTCTAAAATTCTCGCTCCAGGACTGCGTTTGGGCTGGATCCAGACGCATTCTGATTCGATGAACCGACTGACGACGAACGGGTTGATATTCAGCGGCGGCGGCTTGAATCCTTTTACATCTGCAATCGTCCAGAGCGCCATTGAACTCGGTCTGCAGGAAAAGCAGCTGTTATACTTGAAAAAGGTATATCTGCAGCGCAAGAATGCTTTAAACACGGCATTGAGAGAAAATCTTCCCGACTCCGTATCTTTTGTTGAACCAGACGGCGGCTTTTTCACCTGGCTGCAGTTGCCACAGCACGTTGACACCGAAGAATTACTACCCGAAGCTCACAAACATGACGTCAGTTTCGCACCCGGTTCATTTTTTTCTCCCCGTCGTGATTTAAAAAATTACTTGCGACTAAGTTTCGCATATTATGAAGCGTCCGAATTGGTAGACGGTGCGAAGCGATTGGCCGCTGTGATTACTGGACAACTATCTTAGCCCCAATGTTGCAGGATATGTGAAAGGACAACATGCCGTGAGCAGCAATGATTATTTTGAACGGGTGGCCGACCGATGGGATGAGATGCGTTCCGGTTTCTTTTCGGAAAAAGTTCGGGAGACGGCCTATAAGACCGCAGGCATACAAACCGGTAAACAGGCCGCGGATATCGGCGCCGGCACAGGCTTCGTCACCGAGGGACTGCTCCGGCAAGGTTTGGAAGTTATTGCCGTAGATCAATCCGAGGCCATGCTCGCGGAGTTAAAAAAGAAATATCCGGATCTGGACTGTCGGCAGGGGCAAGCGGAAGGTTTACCGCTGGCGGACAGAGCTGTGGATTACGTATTTGCCAACATGTATCTTCATCATGTGGAAAGGCCCTCGGCGGCCATTAAGGAGATGACACGCATCCTGAAAAAAGGCGGTCGGCTGGTTATCACCGATCTGGACGAACACGATTTTGAGTTTCTAAAATACGAGCACCATGACCGCTGGATGGGATTTAAACGCGATGATGTCGCGGATTGGTTCAAGGCTTCAAATTTGGGTGATGTAACGGTTGATTGCGTCGGTCTGAATTGCTGCGCGGATTCCGCCGATGAATCGAGTTCGGCGAAGGTTTCGATTTTTGTGGCTAGCGGCACCAAATTATAAAGAATTTGTTTGGTAATTGGATATTATTTGGGATTTGTTTTTTGTTATTTGTTTTTTCCGGTTTATCCGGTTTAGGAGCATAATATGACGACAGTTGTCGAACGAAGCAGGGAACTATTCCAATCAGGTTTATACTGAGCTGAGACGGTACTGTTGGCAGTTGCCGAAAAACATAACATTCAATCGGATATCATTCCTGCGATCGCCAGCGGGTTTTGCGGCGGGATGTCGAGAACCGCCGGTCTATGCGGTGCCCTGGTCGGCGGCATTATGGCTTTGGGCATCTTGTTCGGCAGGAATTCGCCGCATGACTCTCCTAAAAAAGTCTATGCCCTTACAGAGCGCCTGGTTCATGATTTCGAAAAGCAGTTCGGTTCCAGGAACTGCTCGGAACTTTTGGGCTGCGACATCAGTACACCAGCAGGAGAGGCGGTTTTTGAAGTCAAAAAACTAGGCAAAACAGTCTGTCTGGATATTACCGTTAAAACCACCGATCTGGTTATGCAGATACTCGAAAATCATCAAGATATCAGGCATTCGCTGGTAAAATAACAGTAAATTATCCACTTCGCTGCCATTGCGCTAATCGTAGGTTGGGTTAAGCGGGATACCG
>CAMYLH010000826.1 GCA_947259065.1 uncultured Desulfobacterales bacterium | reverse complement strand
CGATGAATATTTTATCAACGGTTAGTTTTACATCGAAAAAGCTCAAATATATATTGTATAATATCGGATAGATAATCAGGAGACCGATTACACCCAAGCAGGGCGCAATCAACCGCCATCCAAGGCTTGATTCTCTTTGTTCGGGAGTAAGTTCCATGGCTACCAAAATTCCTGCCTGAATTTTGCATGAAAATTAAAACGAATACTGTATCAAGACTAGACACGGCAGTTCATCCGAAATCCAGACTAATCATTGATAACGCTTCTCATCTGACCCTCGGCCCACTTTATTGCGTCGGCTGGTTTCGTTCCTTCTATGGTCACCGAATAAACCATTCTGGGGATGATTTGCTTGGCATAAATTTTTCCGGCTGCAGGAAAGGTTTTACCCTCTACGATGGTAAATGATCCAATATTGTCCAAGCCGGATATGATTGCTTCAATTTTTTTTCGGCCATACCGATTGAATACCCCTTTGGGGTCATTTAAATATTCAGATTTGCCGGCGATATCACGCAGCATCGGGTTCATACCCCCAGGGGCCATGTGTAAAAAGGTGATATAACTGGTCGGTTCGTACAGAAATTCAACGAGTTTGCGGGCAGCTTCGTTTTTATCCTTAGATCTCTGGTTTACCAAGCCCAAACCTACAATGGCGCCATAGGCTCCCGGTTCACTTTTCGTGATGGTTGCGATGACCCGTGTGTTGTCCACTAGTTTCGGATCAAACGTTGAGTTGCCCAATTGCGAGAAGTGGGCATCGGTCAGTGAGCCGGCGGCCACTTCAGCCAGTGCGAGGTCATCCATGATAAATGTGGAATAAAAAAACATCGCAAGCTTCCCCTGGATATAATAGTCGCGTGCGCGCCAGGTTTGAGGTCCAGGCGGGTTGTATTTTGCGAGCTCAGCATAAAACTTCAGCGCTTCGAGAGTTTGCCGGGAGTTAAAGATGAGTTCACCGGCAGAGTTGAATTCTCCAGCTCCATTGGAAAGGGCGATTTGTGTAAAACATTGCTCTGTATAAGCCTCCGGTTTCGTTCCCACAAGGATGCCATACTGATTCTGTCTCGGTTTGTAAAACGTTTTTGCCGCCTTGAGAATATTTTCCCATGTGTCTGGAGGTCCTAAACCGGCTTTCTTGAACCAGTCTGCCCGATACCATATGCCCTGTATCCAGCCGTGGTATGGCAGAGCGTAATAATTGCCGCCGCCAGAGGTTTGCATCATTTTCAATGCCCCCTGGAAAAAGCGTTCTTTACCCACTTTGTTGACGAGCATACCAGCACCTTTCACATCCAGGATACCCTCCTCGCCGAATGCAAGCATCAATTCGGAGCTACCCTCGATCAACCCCGGCAAGGTGCCCGCTGCCGATGCAGCTGCCATCTGAGACGGCATATCATTTTCATCCACCGGGACCAGATTTACGGTAATATGCGGGTTAAGCGCCTGGAATGTATCCACTAAAAGTTGTATCGTTTTCATCCGATCAGATTGGGTTTCCGTTGTCCAAAATTCAGTCGTAGTGGCGGATACTTTCGTACAAACCAATATCCAGGCCACTAAAGCCAGTCCGGTTCTTAACCATCTTATCTTCATCGCTACCCTCCTTTACGGAAAATTTTGCAATCCAGCATTACTTCCGGGCCGCCAGTGATTTTAAGCGTTAATAGAATCACAAGTAATGTTCGTTGTTTTCTTGCTTCTTTAATTGCTGTCGGCCACGGCAGTTTCGATCTGCGTGCCGGTGTTTTATTCGTGCTCGTCGATCAGGGATGTCAGCGGGTGGGCATCATTGACCATACCTGTGGAGGGTTCCGTGGCGGTTATGGTTTTTATTAAAGCAAGCAAAGCAGTATTTGAATAAGAAGATGCTTTTTCAAAGCGGATGAATCGAATATGCTAAATTGTGTATCGGCATCAGCTGCGGCCTCACATATTGAGGCATCAATTTAACGAAACCTATAACCATTCAGATAACGAAAGCAGGGTCTGTTGTCAATATCGATTTTTAGAGGTGGAATTGAGGATTCGCGCATCTTCGGGCATCGTCCACCGTTTTTTCTGCGGTTG
>CAMYLH010000825.1 GCA_947259065.1 uncultured Desulfobacterales bacterium | reverse complement strand
TAAAACGGATCTTCATAGACAATCGGCTCGCGTTCTGCGGCCATATCGCGGCCTTCGATGTAGCGCAGGATTGACTCGGCGGCTTCCTTACCGGCGCCGATGGCACCGATGGCAACCCAGGGGCCGGTTTGCAGATCGCCGCCGGCAAATACGCCTTCGCGCTCGGTGGCGAACGTCACCGCATCGACCTCGGTGGTTCCCCAGCGGGAAAAGGTCAGGCCGGTCACATTCTCCAAAGCGGACAAATCCGGTCGCTGCCCGATCGCAGGTATCAGTTGATCGATTTCAATATCATACTCACTGCCCGGAATCGGTATCGGCCGTTTACGTCCCGAAGAATCCGGTTCGCTCAACTCCATACGGATACAACGCAAACCGACGACCTTACCGTCGCGGGTCAGCACCTCCTGGGGAGCGGAAAGATACGTAATCCGGGTGCCCTCATCCTCGGCCGCCTGGATTTCCTCTTCCCAGGCCGGCATCTCGGTGCGGGTGCGTCGATAAATGATGTTAACCTCGGCGGCTCCCAGACGTGTCGCCGCGCGGGCCACATCGATGGCCACATTGCCGCCGCCGATGATGCCCAATTTTTTACCGACTTCGGCCTTGCCGGTCAGGTTGACTTCTCTTAAAAACTCAACTCCCTGACGCACGCCGTTGGCTCTTTCACCCGGGATACCCAGGTCGATACCCTTGTGAGCGCCAAGCGCCAAATAAACCGCCTTGTATCCGTCATTTAGCAGGTCATCGACGGAAAAATCCGAACCGAGCGGGGTGTCGGTCTTTATGTCGACTCCCAGATTGGTAATCACCTCGATCTCTTGATCCAGCACTTCTCTGGGCAAGCGATGGGCGGGGATGCCGACTCTAAGCATTCCGCCTGCTTCCGGTAAAGCCTCGTAAATCGTCGATAAAACTCCTCTTTTCGCAAGGTGATACGCACAGGAAAGTCCGGCGGGACCGGAGCCGATGATGGCGACTTTCTCATCCCTGGGTGCCGGACATTCAATATCAATCTCGCGGCAGTCAAATTTGTCGGCTGCCAATCGTTTTAGATCCCGTATGGCCACCGGTTCATCGACATCACACCGCCGGCAGGCGTCCTCACAACCATGCGGACATATCCGCCCCAGCACGCCGGGCAGCGGCAGATCCTGCATGATGATTTGCAGCGCTTCCTTGTATTTGCCCTGCTGTACCATGTTGACATAACCCTGAACGTTCAAACCGCCGGGACATGCCATCCGACAGGGGGCTTTGTCGCCCTTATCGATGGCAAAAGCGCCGGGAATCGCCTGGGCATATTGTTTATAAGTCGCTTTTTTGGTGGCGAGACCTTCCTGGTATTCATCCGGAAGATCGACGGGGCATACCTTGGTACATTCACCGCAGCTGGTGCATTTTTCAAGATCAATATAACGGGGTTCTTTGCGAATCCGGGCTTTGAAGCGCCCCGGCTCACCTTCAAGCTCCAATAATTCGCTTTCCATTAAAAGCTCAATATTTAAGTGCCGGCCGACCTCGACCAGTTTGGGTGAGATAATTCACATGGCACAGTCGTTGGTGGGAAATGTCTTGTCCAGCTGGGACATCAATCCGCCGATGGCGGAGGACTTTTCCACGAGATGAACCAAATACCCGGAGTTGGCCAGATCCAATGATGCCTGCATGCCGGCGATACCGCCTCCCAGAACCAGTACAGATCCATGGACTTTTTCAGTCATGTTGGTTTGCTCCTTACTATTTGAATTTTTTATAAAAAATCATTTTTTTGCCGTGAGTCATATCATTTCAAAAGTGTGTTTCAATTCCCACTGGTTTGATGTTTCTCAGCAGTCAGGTGTTTGAAACTTTCTCCTTATATAAGCACGAAGGAGCGAATTTATTTTTTTTTGAGAATTTTGTCAATGGAAAAAATGATCTCTGGACACTTTGATACCCTTGATAATGTCCAAATTTCGTGGTAGGCAGAGATCTGCTTTCGACTAAAGTAAAACCCTAAATAAACGAAAAAAGCTCAATTAGGCGTTAATGGTTATTAGTTAATCGTTATTAGAGTATGATCATCCCTTCG
>CAMYLH010000824.1 GCA_947259065.1 uncultured Desulfobacterales bacterium | reverse complement strand
TTCTAAAATTTTTAGCCTTTGAACAAGTTTTTAAAAATGCCCTGGCCACTTTGCCACTGGGCGGCGGAGCGGGAGGTTCCGACTTTGACCCCAAGGGCAAATCAGATGATGAAATGATGCGGTTTTGCCAGAATTTTATGACCGAGCTTTACCTGCACATCGGTCCCAATACGGATATTGCGGCCGGTGACATCGGGGTGGGTTCCAGGGAAATCGGATATCTTTTTGGCATGTATAAAAGATTGAGCAATGAATTTACCGGTGCTTTGACGGGTAAGGGCTTAAACTGGGGTGGCAGCTTGATTCGTGCCCAGGCGGCCGGTTATGGGTGTGTCTACTTTGCCGCTGAAATGCTTGCCACCCGCAATATGACCCTTGACGGTCAGGTATGTCTGGTCTCCGGTGCCGGTAATGTGGCCCAGCATACTGCCGAAAAACTGATCGATTTGGCTGCCAGGGTCGTCACCCTTTCGGATTCTTCCGGATATGTTTATGATCCCGAAGGGATCGATAGAAATAAACTGGCCTATGTGAAGCAGTTAAAAAATATCCGGCGCGGCAGAATCCAGGAGTACGCCGATAAATATCCCGGCGCTGTTTATACCCCGGTCGACGCCAATGCGGATTTCAATCCGTTATGGGGGCACAGGGCTGCATGCGCATTCCCGTGCGCCACCCAAAATGAGATATCCGAACAGGATGCCTACGCGATTATCAATAACAATGTCAAGTTGATCTGTGAGGGTGCCAATATGCCCTGCACCCCTGAAGCCACTGATATATTTACAGACAGGGCGATTCTATATGCCCCGGGCAAGGCGGCCAACGCCGGCGGTGTCGCGGTTTCCGGTCTGGAAATGGTCCAGAACAGCATGCGCCTCAACTGGCTCGGCAGTGAGGTGGATCAACGTCTTAAACTTATCATGAAAGGAATTCACAAAACCTGTCTGGACGCGGCTGAAGCCCACGCAACACCGGGCAATTACCTAAATGGGGCCAACATCACCGGCTTTGTTAAAGTGGTGGATGCCATCCTCGATCAGGGGGTTGTGTAATGGAATGACGATTGACGATGGATTATTGTCGAATTATGGTGCGACTTTTAAATGACAAGTCAGCCCTGGTCGATCACATCATCCATGTGCTTTATCATCGATCCGATCGGGAACAAATATACCCACCGGATACGGTGGATCCGTTAGCCGCTGCCGGGGTTTTGTTGCTGTTAAGCCACAAATCCTGTAATGACAATAGACCCGCACAGCCGTGCCTCGTTTTAAACAAGCGATCACTAAAGGTTAAACAACCCGGGGACCTTTGCTGTCCCGGCGGAAGTGTGGCGCCCTTTTTCGACCCGTATTTTGCCAGATTTTTATCCCTGCCATTCCTATCCCTTGGCCGCTGGAAATACTGGCGCCAATGGAAAAAAAAACAATCCCCGGTGGCCCGGCTACTGGCACTTTTCTGGGCCACCGGGTTGCGGGAAAGTTTTGAGGAAATGCGACTAAATCCATTTGGCGTGAGGTTTTTAGGCCCGTTACCGCCCCAATCTCTGGTGATGTTTCAACGGACGATTTATCCTCTGGTGGCCTGGATCGACCGGCAGAAACGGTTTTTCCCTAACTGGGAGGTTGAAAAGGTTGTCGATATTCCCCTAAGAAAGTTATTAAACCCTGCCAACTATGCACGCTACCGGTTGTGCCTGAAACCCGCTGGGGATTCAGAATCGGTAAATGCAATGCGGCATTACCCCTGTTTTCGTTTTCAGTGTCGCAACGATACGGAATTGCTATGGGGCGCGACCTACCGGATTGTCACCCTTTTTTTAAACTACATATTTGGTTTCAAACCACCGGACCACAAAGAGATACCGATCATCGAAGGTTCCCTGGATCAAAACTATCTTACCGGACATAACTAAGGCTTATCGGGTTTTATCAAAAAGCGAATATCGAATATCGAATCATGAATATCGAATGTCGAAGAAATGTATTCTATCGATTTTTAAATATTCAAGCGGAATCTCATTCGAGTCCCTGCTTGCATGCTGAAGTTTCATATGTGGTTCCAGCCCAGTCGCTGATTCATGGGTCTTGAAAACAACACGCCTGCGATTTTTTATTGTACATTGTCGCAGACTTCCATAATATACAAACAGAAGAATTCGAGATTTTAAAAAGGAAAAACTGATATGCGAAAAATTGCCGTGGCAATGGCCAAGGGCGGCGTGGGCAAAACCACCACAGCCGTCAATCTGGCCCACGGACTCGCTTCCCAAGGCAAGCGAGTGTTGCTGGTGGATTGTGATACCCAGGGCCAGGTCGCCAAATTTTTGGGTGAAAAACCGCCATACGGACTTTACGAATTCATCACCGAGCGTCGTGATGACGGGCAATACATCGCCAGAAACAATACCATTCATCCGTCGCGCCGCAACCTCTGGATTCTTGACGGAGGTATCCGTTTGGTGGAATTGAAAAACTGGCTGGGAGAGCAGCCCCGCGAGATTCGTCAAACCGTTCTGGCCCAAAAACTGGTTCCTAAAGAAGGGAAGCTGGATTTTCTCATCTTTGACTGTGCGCCGAGCTGGGATGTCTTGAGCGTCAATATCCTGATGGCGGCAAACGAGGTCCTTTGTCCGGTGGCCATGCAGGGTCCTTCCCTGCAGGGGTTGAAAACGTTTTTCAGATACCTGCAATCCGCCCAGAAGTTAAACCCCGATCTGCGCCTCGAGTATATACTTCCGACCATGTTCGATCGCAGAACCCGTCACAGTCATGATATTTTTAATCAGCTTAAACAATATTTCAAGCGGCAGGTTTGCGATCCCATTCATTACAATGTTCGTTTATCCGAAGCCCCTTCCTTCGGCCAGACGATTTTTGAATACGCGGTCCGGGCCCAGGGTGCTTGCGACTATACCTATTTAATCGAAAGGATAATGAACCATGGCGACCGGCAGGAATAAATTACCTGATTTTTTTAGTGAGGATGGTATTGACCCGGTTGAATCGGCCACAGGAAAGCGGCAACCCCACACCGAAGATAGTGCTACATCTGCCGGAAAAGCTGCCAAAACCGGGCTGTCGCCCAAAAAGAAAGCCGGCTTTTATCTATCATTGGAGATCCTCGAACGATTTAATCGCAAGTTCTACGAACTGAAGCTGGCCGGTATTCCCATTGACAACAAGTCTGCCTTGCTTGAATTGGCGCTGGCATTTGCATTGGACGATATAGATAAAGGCGCCAAGAGTCGGGTGTTGCACAGATTGGGCAGGTGATGACTTCGACGATAGATAGACTTCATTGCAGGGTTAATAAAAGTTGCGACAAGCGGTGTTTATTAAAGCTCGGCACTGTTATCAGCCCGTCTTTTTACAGAGCTGTCTATTGGATGGAAGCAAAAAACAAAAAAGAGATTACAGCGGAAACCATAACCTCTTGATATCATTGGTAGGCGGTACTGGATTTGAACCAGTGACTTCTACCGTGTGAAGGTAGCACTCTCCCGCTGAGTTAACCGCCCG
>CAMYLH010000823.1 GCA_947259065.1 uncultured Desulfobacterales bacterium | reverse complement strand
TACCACCTTTGCCGACCTGACCCAAAATGACGAGATCCAGAAATTGATTCATCACGAAGTTCAGCAAATGAATAAAAACCTATCCAAAGTCGAAACCATTAAAAAGTTCGCGTTGCTGCCGCGACGATTTTATGAAGAAGACGGCGATGTGACGCCCACCAAAAAAGTCAAGCGGGCGTTTCTGGAGAAGCGTTATGCAGATATGATCGACAACCTTTATAAGAGCTAAGGAAGTTCGAGTTAAGGCCACTTCTCACAGGGGCAAACTTATGAGTGCTTTATTGCTTTAGTTATTGGGTTTCAGGTGTCAGTGTTCAGGTGTCAGTACCTTGAGCTCGCTATCCTGAAACCTGACACCTGACACCTTTAGGTAGAGTAAACAACGACTGATTCACGATTAAAAATGAGATAGTATCGCATAGTAGAAATCTCTCGAAGGTAAAATGTATGGATCTCATTGAAAGTTACAGGGAAGAACTCCAGCTCATGCGCAAACCATGGACCCGGATCTGGGTGGGTGCCTTTGTGCTCTGCCTGCTCCTGCTGCCGTGGTTTGTTCCGGAACACATTACCTATATCGTCACCATTATATTTATTTACAGCATCGGCATTCAGGGCCAGAACCTTCTCATCGGATATACCGGTCAGATATCCTTCGGTCAGGCCGGCTTTCTGGCCATCGGAGCCTTCACCTTCGGTCACCTGAATCAATGGGGCGTTCCATGGCCGCTGGGTATTCTCGCCGCCGGTCTGGCGGCGGGAGCTTTCGGTATTCTGGTCGGATTTCCTTCTCTACGCCTCAAGGGACCTTATCTGGCTATCGTAACGATGGGATTCGGTATTGCCGTCTATCAGATTTTCGTCAATTCCGAAGTGCTGTCCGGCGGGCGCATGGGTCTGATGATCAACCAATTAACCCCTCTCTTTAATATTCCGTTCGTCACCTTTAGTTATTATTTTAACTTTTTGATCGCACTGGCGTTTACCCTGCTGTCCTATAATATTATCTCTTCATATATGGGACGCGCCTTTATTGCCATTCGTGACAATGATATCGCAGCCGAAGTCATCGGTGTCAATTTAACCCGCTATAAACTGCTCTCCTTTGCCATCAGCTCCTTTTACACCGGGGTTCAGGGAGGGCTATACGGTCTTTTTCTGGGATATCTCGAGCCCAACATGTTTACCTTCATGGAATCCATCACCCTATTCGTTGCGGTCATCATTGGCGGGTTAGCATCGATTGAGGGATCGATCATGGGAGCGGCCTTTGTGATCCTGGTGCCTCAGGTATTTAGCAATCTCAGAGAAATGGTACCGGTTGTTTTCGGCGTTACGATTCTACTGGTGTTGATTTTCGAGCCGCTGGGGTTAAACGGCCGCTGGCTGAAAATGAGGTTGTATTTTCGCAACTGGCCGTTTCGGTAATGGGTTTTCAAAATAGGGTATCTTTCCGATAGGATGGTTGCTTTTAAGCCATTGATTAACTTCTTAGCAATAGATACTCGATGCTGGATATTCGATGCTCGCTAAAAGATTATCAGACAGAATACCTTTTTCATCCAGTCTCGAGTATCGAGCATCGAGAATCAATAGGGTTCAACGTAGAACCTGGTCGCAAGAATAATTGCATAAAGAAGAAATGAAACGGGAGAAGACAGCCCAATGTCAAATTTTTTTCAATATCTGGTTTCCGGACTTTCAACCGGCAGTATCTATGCCCTGGTGGCCCTGGGGCTTGCGCTGATATATCGCTCGACTCGAATTTTAAATTTTGCCCACGGCGATATCACCACGGCCGGCACTTTTTTTGCGTTCATGTTGATCGGATTCGAGCTTCCCTTCGCAGTCACCTTTGCGCTGGCCCTTCTGTTTGGGGCTGGCCTGGCAATGGCTTTTTATTTCTGTGTCCTGATCCCGGCCCAGCGTCGCGATGCCAACCAGCTGAGCCAGATCATTCTGACCCTGGGACTCGGCTTGATCCTGCAGGGATTGGTCGCCTATTTCGGGGGCACCGAACCGCAGTCGTTTCCGTTTCCGTTGTCGGATATAACCACTTACAGCGTCGGTACCGTG
>CAMYLH010000822.1 GCA_947259065.1 uncultured Desulfobacterales bacterium | reverse complement strand
TCGCCGCCGCTGATGAACCCGGCGGTCTCATTGCGCTTTTCCTTCAAACGCGGGAAATAGTGATACACCATATCCAGCCCCTCCTTGATGGATCGGCCGTGCTTTTTCATGTGGGCACCAACTTTCAGGTTCTGTTCGACAGTGAGGTGCTCAAACACTCTGCGGCCTTCGATCACCTGAACAATACCCATCTTAGCGATCTTTTCGGGGCCTAGTTTGTCGATGCGCGTGCCCATGAATTCAATCGATCCGTCGGTAACCTCTCCGTCTTCATGTTTCAACAGACCGGAAATTGCTTTTAAGGTTGTACTTTTCCCGGCCCCATTGGCCCCCAGCAGGGCGACAATACCCCCATCGGGAACCTCAATAGAGACGCCTTTGATCACCAGAATGACTTCGTGGTATTTGACCTCAATATTATTGATCTTCAGGATCATATTATCGTCGGACAATGTATTTTGACCTCCTTCGGATTTAGTTAAACAGTGTAATCGTCGAATGATGAATAAAAAATTTGGGAATCATTGCTAAATCAACGATTCAACTATTTAACGATGCACTACCATCCAAGCCATTCACTGGCCCACTTTTCCGGCCAACGGGCTTTCAGATCGAGTTTTTCAACAAGCATTATTTTGCCGTCTTTGACCACATAGATCGGCACCTGACTGGAAATACGGTGATCCATGGTCGTATAGGTCAGCGGCGCACCGCCCAGGCCTAAATCGAAGCCTTTCATGGTTTCGAATCCATTTTTCAGGATATTTTCACCAGCCAGCCCGCCGGCTTTGT
Organism: uncultured Desulfobacterales bacterium; assembly: GCA_947259065.1. Taxonomy (GTDB): domain Bacteria; phylum Desulfobacterota; class Desulfobacteria; order Desulfobacterales; family JAFDCJ01; genus JAFDCJ01. The sequence goes on along the minus strand of CAMYLH010000822.1, from coordinate 1,288 downwards.
CGGCTCGTTTCAATGCTTCCCACAGAGCCAGGGCGTTGGACCATCCCTGGATGGCTCGCACCGTTCGTTTTTCCATCGGCACGCCGGGATTGTATTTTTTGCCGTATTCCACGACCGTGGGCATCAGCGGCACATCCTCACCATAAAAGGCACACACCGCAGCACCCATGACCCCTTCGGCAGCTTTACCGGCCAGCTTGGGTAAGTTCTCATCCATGGCCCAGTTGTTGACAATGTGATCGGCACCCAGTCCCAAGGCGTAAGCATCCCTGATAGTGGAGGCCACCGACATGGTGGTGTTGCCATGCCAGACGACATCGGGCTTAAAATCTTTCATGGCCAGGATCTGACTCTTGGTGTCGATGGCAAACAAGGAGACATCCTGGTCCGGGCCGACATCAAACCCTAAAAGCGTAGCCTGATCTTTGACCGCTTTAATGGGGGCGCTGGAATAAGGCGACGCAAACATGTAGGAACATTGAAACCGAGGTTTGCGTTTGCCTTTGTCCTGGTGTTTGGACCAGTTCTTATCAAACCATACGGTCAGTGCGGCCCGGGCATTCGAGGAATAATCGGTTGCCGCAAAGAGATTGTACGGTGTCTTCTTTGGATCGGTTAAATGTGCTGAATAAGATGCGGATACATAGGGCATCTTTTCCTTGGTCACCGTGGGCGAAAGTGCTTCCGTGTCGCCGGTTCCCCAGCCTAAAACTGATACGCACTTTAACCGTTTAAACAGTTTGTACTTGGTGAGGGCCTCAGGCACCCGATAACCGTAATCAAACTGATACAGCTTGATTTTTTTGCCATTGATACCGCCATTATCATTCATGTAATGAATGGCCTCGGCAATCCCAAGGGCGTAATCCTTGCCGACATCGGAGGTCGCGCCGGTCAAATCATTGAGTGCACCGACCTTTACGTCTACCGCTCCCGCACCGGAATAAAATCCGGCCAGAATGAACATCGCTAACAAAATAATAAATAATTTTGACTTCATTTTTTTCCCCCTTTGTTGGAAAAACAGTCAGTAATTAAGTCCATACAATGCCAGTAATTTTATCACCTCCTTTATTGATATAATCTATAAGGCAGGTTGCTTAATACGAAAACGGCCACAGGTTAAAGTAATTTTTGATTTGCCACCACCGGTAGGCCAGGCCGTTGGGTTCAAATATCATAAAGGCGCAAATCGCCAGTCCAAAAGCAGCTTCTTTAATAAAGAGAAAATCCATTAAAAGTTTGGGATAGGTGTCGGCAAGGGGTAAGATCGCCAGCTGTAACCCTT
>CAMYLH010000821.1 GCA_947259065.1 uncultured Desulfobacterales bacterium | reverse complement strand
GTTTGTGCGGCAGCGCTGCGAGAACAAGCCGCAAACCCAAGACGAGGAAATTTTGGCCACTCTGGTAGAAGAGGTCAGGGCGGCCACGGCGAAGGCCTCGGCTTCTTTAGAAAAAGGTTTGTCGGATGCCGAGCAGGTTTTAGCTGAATTGAGGAGGAAAGCTTGAGCACCTTAAAAGATGTTATGTCGGCGATGAAAGAGGTTTTGCTTTTAACCGATAATGTTGATCGAGCCGGGGCTGCACTGTCTGAAATTTCCAGTGAGCTAAGGGAGCATGACCGCCGCCTGATTCGCCTTGAAACGATTGTGGAAATTGCCAAGAACCAGCCCCCTCACTCCAGTTCGAAAATCCCACCAATCAAAAAAGTCGAATCTTAGTGCTCTCATTCTTAATTACAGTTACGTATTAACAGTCTAATTTTTCACCACAGAGGCTCGGAGGACACAGAGAATTAATATCCTTTTGCTCATCAGGAGACGGCGATGGGCAAAAATAAATGAACCTTTGCCCACTCCGGTAAGGGATCTACTTTGGCTTCATAGTTTCCAGCCTTCATCACAATGATTTGACGAAATGGATCGTCCTTTGAGGAATTATCCAATATTCTGGCCTCATCGACAATAGATAAAGCGGTTTTAATATTTTTCATAGTTCTGGGTATCCGAGAGTGAATCTTTTCAGTTGTGACGTCATGCCCTCCCTCCGAGACACGCTGTTTGACTCTGGCCTCATTCAAGCTTGAATCAAACAAATGAATATATACAAGGATGATTTTATAGCCATTAGCCTTTGCCTGGGCAAGAAAGTCGATTTTTGATTCATGAGAAAAAACCGTTTCAAAACAAAAAGAAACTCCTTGCGAGATCAGGTCTTCTCTGATTTTAGCGGCCAGGGTTGCAGCGTGATAGCTAAAGCCTTCCGTATTCTCCGGATCGATATCTTTAGCTATTAAATCTGCATTCACAAACTTGATGCCGTATTTGGCAAGATACAGATTGTAAAATGTCGTCTTGCCTGCGCCATTCCCGCCGGCTAACACCCAAAGTTGTCTTGGAGTAGCCATCAGAGCGCCTTAAATTCACCGTTTTCAAAGGTACCAGCCTGTCTTTTTTTTGTGACGGAATTCACCCGATCAAGGTAGCCAGGATTTTCAACGCTTGCCTCATAGTATATTCTGGCAGAGGTTACATTTTTAGCAAGAAGTCCTTTGGCCCTGTCGTTTTCGAGATCGTTAAATATATCGTCTGAGTTAACAGGGATCGATTGAACAGAGGGGGTTACCTCTAATTTAATCGTTTTTATACCTTGAGACACAGCAAAAACATCTGCAATACTCAATTTGGAAGATATCGCTTTGCCTATTTTTGCCCAGTACTCTATCTGTTTGGCATTTGATCTATTCTGAATTCTGGCCTCGCGCTGCGCTTGAAGTGCCAGGTCTTTGTCTATTCTTACAGATACAGTGGCCATCATAACCTCCTATCATCGAACTTTTGAAGCAATTAGCATCATAATGATGCAATCTGCCACAATAATAGTGTTTGTTTAAAGTTATGTCAATGAAATTTGTAAGGGTTCCGGGTTCAGATTCTTTTTCCCGTCTGCGGAGTCTGGAGCAATCATCAGACCTGTTGGTCTCGATAAGATTGGGCTGCATGCTTGACAAATTCCACATATATGTTAACTTATAATTTATTTAAAAAGGTGGTGATTCAATGGGTCAGATTACAATCTATCTGGATTCTGAAACAGAAAAGAAACTGGTCAATACGATAAAAAAAAGCGGCAAGTCAAAGAGCAAATGGGTTGCCGATTTGATCAGAGAAAAAACTGCCGGCAGTTGGCCTGAAAATATTATTAATTTGGCCGGCGCGTGGTCGGATTTGCCCACGGCAGAAGAAATTAGAAAGAATATGGGACGTGATGTGAAAAGAGCGTCAATATGAGGTATGTTTTAGACACCAATTTCAAGGGGCTGGGTGATGTCTCCAAACACATGCTGGCACAATCGCCCAGTGAACTTGCCATTCCCGCCGTTGTGCTGTTTGAACTTGAAGTAGGCATCGCCAAATCAACATCTCCACGCAAAAGAAAGTCTCAGCTTCAGGAAATCACAGCCCTTGTTAATGTTCTACCTTTTGGTATAGCTGAATCAAAGTCCGCTGCTCAAATCCGCGTTAAATTAGAAAGAAAGGGCCTTCCGATCGGACCCTATGACGTTTTAATCGCGGCAACCGCATTGGCCAATAACATGATCCTAATTACCCACAATCAAAAGGAATTTGGACGAATTAAGGATTTAAGGATTGAGGATTGGTATTAAAAGTTTTCGTAAAGGAGGATCAAATCCGGCAATAATAGGAATGGATTCTTATCTTTAAAAGACAATTGGACCCCAGTGTAATAAGGACAAAAAAAGATTTCACAGGGCAGGCAGGATCATCAGGATAAGGAGGATATAGGTCAAAAAGCTGAAAGCTCAAGGTCGAAGATCCGCCGTTTTCTGGAGGGCTCAAAGAAAAAGGGCGACGCTGCAGAGTATGTGGATCATTCGGTCTATCGTCCCTCGTCATAGCGGAGCGATCTTCCATCTTCCCTCGGTCTTTCGGCCGAAAGGGCTCCTCGCCGAAGGCGAAAAAAATCTTTACCCCGTTAAACTTCGAAGAACAGCCTGCCCAATGAAATCTCTGTTGCATTTATTTCATCGGGGCGCAGCGTATTTAACCAGGGCCGTCAATCCTGTAAATCCTGTCTAAAAAAAATAAAATTGAATCCATTCCGATCAATTGACATACCGCATAATCTATTGTACTAATTTAAGATTCGCTAAATTCCTCATCCATTATGTCTTAATGATCCCACAGGGAGTTGCTTAAAAAATAGGCTGTTTTCGTAAAAATTGTTGAATTTGTGGCATGGCAAACATGAATTATTGTCTTGACATTTGTCCGGACTATTATTATTGTATTGGTGGAC
>CAMYLH010000820.1 GCA_947259065.1 uncultured Desulfobacterales bacterium | reverse complement strand
AGACCTTTTGGAGATTCAGGAGAAAATCATTGAAAACAAGCAACGTATTCTCCCGGTCATGGAAAACGGCCACATCGCCGGCGTTATCACCCGTACCGATCTGCTGAATATTCTTGTTCGACAATCGCAACCGAACGCTGAAATATCGCCTGATCCCCTAAAAGAGCCAATCCATGCCCGAACACGCAATATCGTCCGTTTCATGAAAGAGAGGCTGCCGAAGCGCCTGATTGAAATTTTGAGAGATATCGGTGAGGTGGCGGATGACATCGATTGCGGCGCCTATGTCGTCGGTGGTTTTGTGAGGGATTTATTTTTATACCGCAGTGATGAGGACATCGATATCGTGATTGAAGGAGACGGCATGGGGTTTGCCAAGAAATACGCAAAATTGGTAAACGCACGCATTCATACCCATGAAAAATTCGGCACCGCCGTGATTATCTTTCCAGATGGATTTAAAGTCGACGTGGCCTCGGCCAGGATGGAATACTATAAGTTCCCGGCAGCTCTTCCCGTAGTTGAAATGAGCTCGATAAAACTCGATCTGTTTCGCCGGGATTTCACAATCAACACCCTGGCTATTCAACTAAATTCCGACCGGTTCGGCAACCTGATCGACTTCTTTGCCGCCCGCAAAGATATCAAAGAAAAAATCATGCGGGTTTTGCATAATTTAAGCTTTGTGGAGGATCCCACCAGGGTATTTCGAGCCATCCGGTTTGAGCAGCGCTTTAGTTTCAGTATTGGTAAGTTAACCGCCGGTTTAATCGAAAATGCGGTTACTATGGATTTTTTCCGAGGTCTGAGCGGGAGGCGGGTATTTAGTGAACTGCGTCTAATCCTTGAAGAGGAAAATCCCGTGTCCGCTATTATCCGGCTCAATGATTTCAATCTGCTGAAGGTAATCCATCCATCCGTAAACTTGGACAAGAACCTTCACGCCATGTTGAATTCAGTCAAAAAAGTTTTATCCTGGTACGATTTGCTTTTTTTGGACGAATCCTATAAGAAGTGGATCGTTTATTTTTTGATCCTGATCAATCACTGCAATTCCAAACGTTCAGAAGAAATATGCAGTCGATTTGAGTTGAAGCCACAAATTCGGAAAATATTCTGTGTCGAACGATTTGAGGCTAACAGATGCGTTGTCTGGTTGGAGCGCAATCTTCCGGTATCCAATAGCAAATTATACCAAAGCCTAATTGGTTTTCGAACAGAGTTGATCCTTTATATGATGTCAACCTCGAGACGGGAGACGGTCAAGAAAGCCATATCACACTTTTTTACCAACCTGCGACGCAGGAGTATATCTATGAAAGGTCGAGATCTAAATAAGATGGGGATTACGCCGGGCCCCATTTATCGAGAGATCCTTCAAGAAGTATTAAATGCAAAACTTGACGGAAAACTGAAAACCCAAAATGACGAACTCGCTTTCGCTCGCGAATATACCCAAAGTCTCTGATCCGGTCGGCAACCGGTCGTTGATAGCGGAAACGGGTGTTTTAGGTTTTCATTGGCTGAACGATTTGATATAGAGGTAGCCTTTTCTTTTTTTTTCGATTAACCCGCAAAAGACTAACTGATATACCACCATTTTATTCTCCCCGCAGCGGGATACGTCTAAGGAGGCTGATCTTACTCTCATGGCTCAAAAAAAGCGTCTATTAAGCGGAATGCGTCCAACCGGTCCTCTGCACCTCGGCAATCTGTTGGGGGCCCTCGCAAACTGGGTTCAAATGCAGGACGAGTATGATTGTTATTTCTTTATTGCAGATTGGCATGCATTAACCAGTGATTACGATAATACGAGTCCGGTTGATGGCTATCGTCTAGAAATCATGTTAGACTGGCTCAGCGCCGGGCTGACTCCTGAAAAAAGCACGCTATTTGTGCAGTCGCTGATCAAAGAACATGCGGAGTTGTTTTTGATACTAGCGATGATCACGCCGGTGCCCTGGCTGGAGCGCAATCCGACGTACAAAGAACAAATTAGTCAGCTTAGCAATAAAGACCTTTCCAATTTTGGTTTTCTGGGGTATCCGGTTCTTCAAGCAGCAGATATCATCATATACAA
>CAMYLH010000819.1 GCA_947259065.1 uncultured Desulfobacterales bacterium | reverse complement strand
CGAACGGCACGATGCGGGTATTCCAGCCGATTTGGACGCCGGCTTCAATGAGCTGGTCGGAAACGGAAGTGTTATTTTGATTGGCCGCCAAAAAGATATAGAGGCTTCGTTTCTGGTAATCTTCAACGATATCTTTGAGGGTAAAACCCTTATCGATGGCGGCTTTGCTGATGCGAACCCAGGAGATATCGCGCTGGCCGATATGCATAATTCCTTGGATATAGTTGATTAAATGATGAATCTGTCGTTCGATGATCGGCTCGAAATCCGTTTGGAATTCGCGGCCGGCAATTTGGACGTAAATACCCAGGGGAAACGTTCCGCCTTCTTTGACATCCGCGATATCGGGGCCGACGATGTCAACTTTGCCGTCTTCGATCTCGTTCATTTCGGCCATTTTGACCAGTTCTGTACACTGGGTCTTGCCGCCGCCCGTCTGGGCATAAAGGTCGGCGCCCCTGACCCGCTCACCTTCGTAAGCCGGCCCGAAAGACAGGGGAATATCAATGGTGGATACAGTCACTTTAAGCCCCCTGACTTCGACGGATTTCTGAACGATTTCATCATGGGGCACATTGGCGACCACATGCTCGTAGGTGCAAATCCCGGTGGGCAGTACCTCGGGGATGTCGGTATCGGCCAGGGTCGGAAAACCCCAGTTTACACAACCCGCGGCGGCACCGGCCCAATCGGTGCCCACATCGCCCAGCGCATTGACAAAGGCGAAGATGCGGTTTTTGTTGTATAGCAGCATTTTTTTGTAGTCGCCGGGCTGAACGTTTCCAAAAGCCATGGCTGCCCTGTTGGCAAACCCCAGGGCGAAAATAGCGGAAGAAATGTCCGGTCCGAACGGCACGATGCGGGTATTCCAGCCGATCTGGACACCGGCGTCAATCAATTGCTGGGTGACGGACGTGTTGTTCTGGTTGGCCGCCAAAAAGATATAAAGGCTTCGTTTTTGGTAGTCTTCGACGATATCCTTGGCGATTTCTTTATTCGGTGCGGCACCGACGATGGCGGCAAAACCAGGTGCGGTACCATCCACAAACTCAACCCCTCTTTTACGAAAAACAGTATCGTCCGCGGCTCCGAGCCAGATTTTGCCGGCCGCCAGATCGGGCTCCTCGGAATGCAGATAAAAGTCCGGCTCGTTAAGATAGCGCAATGCCTCTCGAATCTCAAAACAGAATAAGGTGGACATACCCGCATCCAGCAACGGGCCCAGATAGGGCAGATGGTTCATGCCTTTGACATGGGGCGGCAAAAGCTTGCGAGCGACGTCCAAGGGTTTTTGGATGTCTTCCAGGGTTTCAACCTTGATACCCAACAGCGAATAAATAACCGGCAGATAATAAGCCGTATTGGGGAACTGGACCTTGGTATCGGCGTCGTAGGTGTCCAGTGCTCTTTGATACTCTCCTTCCACCTGTGAAACAACATTATAACCACCCTGGATGGCGGCAAATGCAACTAATTTAGACATATGTTCCTCCTTCGTGGAGATTAATTAATGATTGAATATTTTAGACTGAATATTGAATATTTAAGGTCCGCCTCTCTCCGAGCTTTAAGCTCTGCGAGCTGGGAGAAGGCGGATCACTTAAAAAATACGATCATTAAAATGACGGAGCGAAGCGACTTCCACAAATCGTCAATTGTCATTCGTCATTCGTCATTTTTAGGTCATCTAAGCCTCAAGTGCCTGACGACTGGCCATATCCATCAAGACCCGTTCCCGGGCCTTGTCGATGCCCAGCGCTTTGCGTTTTTTATCGATATGGGCAATGATGGCGTGGGCATGTTTGATCGGATCGGTATACATATCCCACATGCCGCCGTAAAGGCTTTCCATTTCTTTGAAAAGATAGTCCTGAAATACGGGTGCGCCGCTGGTTTGTAGAACACCGCCAAACACCGTGTAAACGCCTGAGCTGACGAAATAGTGACCGATGGCAATTGCCTTTTCACTCATCCATTCCGGTGCGCTGCCGGCCGCCGGTAAATCCATGATATCATTGCCGAGACCGCCCGCATTCACCATCTCCGTCAGGGCCAGCAAGATACGGCTGTTATCTACACAGGA
>CAMYLH010000818.1 GCA_947259065.1 uncultured Desulfobacterales bacterium | reverse complement strand
CTGTTTGCGATCGACTATGATCCCGCAAACAAGGGAGATGATCTGGTGATCACCACCGGTCGGGATGAGGTGGATTACACCCACAAGATCAGCGCTCCGGTGGAAATCTGGGAATCCCAGGACGATAACGGCAAAGTGGTATCCCTGGAGGTCATTGACCGGGACGGGGCTAAGACCATTGTTGTATTCAAGTCGTGATTCGTGACTTATAGGATTTCAGATGTCAGCCCAGCCGCCGGCCAAAAAAAGTTTACCCGCCTTAGGAGGGCGGCCGGTCAAATCGAAAAAGAAAACTTAACGGCATAAATATACAATTTTCTGACAGGATCAACCAGACTTCGCTAAAAAGCTTCGCCCCGGCAGGCTGGATGGACAGGATAAATATACTAAACCAAAAAAAACCTGATAATCCTGTAAATCCTGTCTAAATAAATAAAGTTTCATAAGAGGTGTCAGCGAACAGATGGCAGATGTCAGAGGACAGATGGCAGATGACAGACATAAAACTACAGTTATTTGTTATTCGTTATTGGTTATTGGTTTAAGAGGAATGGAATCAATCTATTCTAATTTTCGGGGCTGGTTCTATCTTCGGCCACTTTGCATTTTGTAGGCCAGCTTTCGTGTTTTCATACCTGAAACCTGACACCCGAAACCTGAAACCTTAGTGTCTATGTCCAATTTTTATGCAATCCCAGGACAATTAGGCTATCACAGCCATTTTTCCAAGCTGACTGACGATGCCTGTATTGGAGGAAACTATGCACTTTTTTTCTGTATTCACTTTTATGACAGTGGCACATGTACTGATCATAATCTGCGTTTTCGTTCGGGTCATCAAGGTACGGCTTCCGGTGGCGACCTCTCTGGCCTGGCTGATCCTGGTATTCTTCTTGCCTTTGGTGGGTGCAATTGCCTACCTGGTTCTGGGTGAGAAGCGTTTGGGGCATAAATTTGCGGCTCGGTCCCAGGCCATAAAGGGGCGTTATGACCGCTGGCTGCAGGATCTGCCGCCGGAAATTCGCTCCGACCCTCAGAGATTGAGTCCGGAAGCCCGGTCTCTCAGCCGCCTGGCGCAAACGGCTGTTAATATTCCGTCATTATCCGGCAACCGGCTCCAGCTGCTCGATGCGGCCGAACCGATTCTTCGATCCATGATCAACGACATCGACAATGCAAAAAAATTCTGCCACCTGGAGTTTTACATCTGGACTGAAGGCGGTATGGCGGATGATGTGGGTGCCGCCCTTTTGCGGGCCGCCGGCCGCGGTGTGACCTGTCGCGTGCTGCTGGATGCCATCGGAAGTGCTAATTTCTCAAAAGGTCATCTGCTGGAGCAGTTAAAAAGCGGCGGCGTGGAAGTGGCCTTTGCCCTGCCGGTCAGCGCGATCAGTGTGTTCAAGGTGCGGCCGGATCTGCGGCTGCATCGCAGCATCGCAAAATCGTCGTCATCGATGATGCGGCCGCCTACACCGGCAGTTTCAACCTGGTGGATCCCCGGCTTTTCAAACAGGATGCCGGCGTCGGGGAGTGGGTCGACGCGATGGTGCGCCTCGAGGGTCCGGCTGTCCTGGCGCTCAACGCACTTTTCAGGTGGGACTGGGAAGTTGAGACCGGCCGCGACCTGGACGCGCAGGCCGAAAGCGGAGATCCCTCCGCCGACCTCCGCGCCAGTGAAACTGACGTGCAGGTGATTCCTTCGGGTCCGGGCAGGACCGGGGACAGTATTTATCAACTGCTGCTGATGTCCATCTACTGCGCCCAGGGTGAAATTGCTATGACCACGCCCTATTTCGTGCCTGATGAAGCGGTGTTCACGGCCCTGTTGACGGCGGCCGAGCGCGGCGTCAAGGTCACGGTCATCATGCCGGAACGCAACGATTCCCGGCTGGTGCACTACACCTGTCGCTCTTACTTCGATGATATGCTGGCCGCCGGTATTCGAATTTATGGATTTAAGGGCGGGCTGCTGCACACCAAAAGCGTTGTGGTGGACCGGCAAATTTCGCTGTTCGGCTCGGTCAATCTCGATGTCCGCAGCTTTTGGCTGGATTTCGAGGTGACTCTGGGCGTGTATGACCCGGATTTCGCAGAACGGCTATTAGGCTTGCAAGATAAGTATGTCAAAGACTCATCACCTGTGGATCTGCAAACCTGGCAACAGCGACCGGGCAAAGAGCGCTTTATCGAAAACCTGACGCGTCTCACCAGTCCGCTGCTTTAAAATAATCCAATTAGATTTTTAATGATCTGCCGGTATGCAGCATTGGTAAATGAAAAAAAAGCCGACAGAAAGAAGAAAAGTGAATGGTGATTCGTTTTAACATTCGAAATGCCGAACCATTGTTGAAGGACGGAACGGCGCCGCACCGCGCCATTATGCTCGAAAGGACTTCCGACCTTGCTCTGGAGTCGCTTATGCTATTTCCGTCTGCCTGTATATCCGGATTCTGGCTGCAATCGCTTAAAACGGCATTTTAAGGATGATAGGCAATGACAAATCCGATTATCTCAGATAACGTTTCGATGTACTTCACATCGTTGGTTCAAGGGTTCCGTGACGATCTTTCGCATCCGATCGGATTTTTGCAGATAGGAGCCATTGGCGTCACGTATCTGCTCGCCTGGCTTTTGGCCAAAAATATCAATAAATACCTGGAAAAAGACATCGAGAAGGTTAGGTCTCACATACGATTTGTATTAAGCCCGGCCCGTTTTGCCATTATCATCAATTATGTTTTTTGGGTTTTGCTTCTATGGTTCTGTCAGGTTCTTTACAAAGAGTTTGCAGTACCAGCCAGCCTTTTGCCCACGACCCTCAACCTTATCCTCGCCTTGCTGGTCGTTCGCTTTGCATCTTTTTACATCAAAAGTGCATTCTGGTCCCGCTTTGTGTATGTGATCTGCGTGATGGTCGTATCTTTGCGGATTTTCAAATTGTGGGACCCGACCGTTCAACTGCTTGACAGCATGACGATCGGGCTGGGTAAAATTAGCATCTCTGTTTGGGGTTTGACCGAAGCGATCATCGTCTTCATTTTGCTGTGGGCCCTAGCCGGCGCGGCCAACCGCTTTATTGCCCGCTGGTTAATGACTTCCACCAAGCTGACTTACTCGGACCGAACGTTGCTCCAAAGGGTTATCAAAGCGGCAACGGTGGCCGTGGTGATTTTGATCTCTCTAAGAGCAGCCGGCATCCATATGACGGCCATTGCTGTCACCGGGGGAGCGGTCGGTCTTGGCATCGGTGTTGGACTGCAGAAAATCGGATCCAATCTGATCAGCGGGATTATGCTGCTGATCAGCAAACCCTTGCGGCAGGGAGATGTGATCGCTTTTCCGAAAAGCTTTTTTGGCGCCAGCTGGGGATGGGTTACGCAAATGGGCTTAAACTATGTTCAGGTGGCCACGCGAGATGGATCACTGCTGCTCATCCCCAATGAGGTCTTTGTGACCCAAAAAATAGAAAATTTAGCGTTGCTCGGGCTGCCGATGCCTACTTTGCGGTAAAAGAAAGAGAATTAGGCGCCATCGGGATCTCAACGCGCTCCACATTTGACTTGATTGAGATTTTAAGAGCAGCAATTGAGTTACCTCAACAGCATAACCGCGCGGGACTGGCGATCAATTATCCGCCGATGGGTCTGGCGGGTAAGGATATTCGCATCCGTTCCTCACCCGACAAACCAAAGACGGCTTCTTTGGCGGTGAAGTATCGCGGACACTGGTTCTATATCGAAGAAACCGACCAGCTTACGAAGTATTTTTTCAGGGCTGTGCGCCTGTTTTGGTCCGTCAGCATTGCCAGTTCGGCGGATCCAAGGACCTCCGCTCCTGTTTTAACCATTCCCGTCAGTAATTAAAAATCATCGAAACAATTATGGGTGGTAATAAAATACACCCAGCGAGCAGAATATACGCGAATTGGGAAGAATGAACAATGGAACCAATAAACTTGCTCTATTATTCCTTTAATACATAATAAAGCCCTTAAAGGTGTGGATTGTTAGCTGACATCCACAAAACCACAATAGTTATATTTCTTCTGCCAATCTACAATAATGCGGAAGAGCTAAAAGTATAAATTAGTCGCACCAATCTATAATTTTAAGCTTGCCCCATAGGTGGCAACGGCTATGAATCCATCATTCAATGTACGGCTAAGCAGTTATTGATTGTGCTTACTAATCTGAAAAGTTAGATGGTCTCTGTCACATAAAATATAGTTCTTATTCAAACGTTTAGTATCTTCCCAGACGTCCGGCAGCATGGCGATGAGATCGTAACCGTTCACATAATCCGGGTATACACGCACGGTTGATCTGCTGATATAACGAAATACCGATGGAGTCTGCAATACGGCCGTATCCTGATCATTTGAAACCGGTCCTAAAACCGAATCGACATGCAGGTTAGTCCGCCGTCCATTTTACGCACTTCGCTGGTTTCCAGCTCGATAATGTCAAATCCGAGAACCTCGAGTTGTTTGCGGGTGTCGGCAAATCCAGTCGGCATCAGAAGGTGTTCGTTAACCAGCAGCGTATTGGCCGCATAGGCTTCGGCCTTTTCCAGAACAATTTTATTAAATTCGCTGAGTGCCTCGTGTTCGGCGAAATCAGCGGTAACGAGCAATGTATTTTGGCCGACATAATTGACACTGGATTTAAAGTGCAGTCCGGCTCCCACCTCAACCGTGGCCCAGGTATGGCCAACGCTTTCCAGGATACGCCCCAGTTGTGCGGCGCCCGCTTTGTTGGTTCTCTCCGACAGTCCGATAAGAAAATGGTTGCCGACCTGAAGAACGTCTCCGCCGTCAACCGTACCGGAAACCAGTATACGTTCAATTTTGCGAAATCCGGCCAGAACCGGAGCCATGAAGTCTTCTTCGCCTTTACGGGTCTTGGCTCCCGGGTTTGTGATGATGGCGACATCGGGTGTGACCACGGCCGTGTCTTCGACAAAATAAGCATCCGGGTAGTCCGGCAGCGGATCGAGAAGGGTAATTTCGAGTCCGCAGGATTTTAAGGTTTCAAGGTAAGTGTTATGCTGTTTGCACAGCAACTCAAATTGTGGCGGTTCAGCGGAGACGGTGGAGGTGAGGCCTTGAGCGAAATTTTTTCCGGGTTTTCTGGCGATGGCCTGGGTGAACATCAGTCCCTATCCTTAATTTTAGTTCATTTCTAATTTTAAATCATTTTCTCAATTTTTGATTTAGCAGGTTGAAAATCGCATAAGAGATTTTGCTCAGATGATGCGAATGGCAGAACCAAGCATCTGTACCCATATAGCAAAAAGCGCCCAATTAAGAAAGAGGGGGGAATGGAATTCTTGATGTAAACGCACTTAAAAATAGGAGCACGGGGCCTGAACAGGAT
>CAMYLH010000817.1 GCA_947259065.1 uncultured Desulfobacterales bacterium | reverse complement strand
GATGGATTGATTAGAAAACGATATCCTCAGCCTAATCTTCTGCGGGACAATCGATAAAACACTTATTAGATGGACAATCGATAAAACACTTATTAGATATCCAAAATGGATTTCAATAAATATTGGCCGAATCATGGCGGTAGTCCCTGGCTGCGTCGTCTTCTTAAAAAAATGATATCACAGGTTTTTGGGAACTTCGGAAAACTTTGATTCGTTGGAGATATCACTCCTTTCCAAAAAGCTATTACAACCACTATATCTTGTAGTAATCCGAAAAAGTAGAAATACTCGTTAATGTCGGATTCTACCTTCTGTATTTTTTTTCTTTCATTACAGATTTAACCAATTTCCCAAACTTTTTATCTTTTCGCTTTTTCTCTATATATGACATTTCATAAAAAGCAGATTCATTATTTAATTTAACAAAATTTTGATAACGTTCCTGAGAAATTATTCCGTCTTTTAACGCAGCCAATATTGAACAGCCTTGCTCTTGTGTATGGGTACAATCATTATAGCGGCATTGATTTGAAAGCTCTGTAATTTCATCAAATGTGCCATGAATACCAGTATCAATCGCAAAATTTCCGAGTTCTCGCATACCTGGCGTATCAATGATCATTGCCCCATTTTTTAATTTTATCAAATGACGGCATGTCGTTATATGTCTTCCTTTTCCGTCTTTTTCTCTAACGTTATGGGTTTTAAGTCGCACTTCATCCAGAAGGTTATTTATTAAGGTAGATTTACCAACCCCCGATGACCCAAGCAAACAATAAGTTTTACGAGGAGCCAACAACTCTTTGACAAGTTTCAGCTTTGTATTGTCTTCATTGCTAAAAGGCAATACTCGAAGGTCAGGAATTAGAGCATGAATTTCATCAACTTTTTTATCTATCTCACTAACTGGAAGTAGATCACTTTTACTCAATAATACAACCGGTTGGATATCGCTCTGATTTATCATGACCAGATAGCGTTCTAATCGTCTGAGATTATAATTGTTGTCAAGTGATTGAACGATTAAGCCAGTGTCGATATTAGTAGCAATTAATTGAAACTCGATCTTCTTACCCGATGTTTTCCGTTTTAATACAGATTTTCTTGGAACAATCTCACTAATGATGGCAAAGGAATCATTATCAAAATATTGAGCAATTACCCAATCTCCGGTGGCTGGGTAATCTAATGGAGAATCAGCACTAAACATAAGTTTACCAGTTACTTCGGCTGACACTTCACCCTTGCCGTTGTCAATGGTATAACTATCCTTATTGACAGTAATGACTCTTGCAATTTGATGATCGATCAATTTTGTAGAATCAATTTTATCAAAAAACCACTTATTGAAACCTAATTTTTCTATCTTCATTGACACATTTTTCATAAATATTGCTAAATATCATAACTAAGGTGGATGCCACATGTTGTGGTTGGGCTCAATATTAAAAAATTGCAGATTTATTGAGGATATCCAAAGAATCGGAACGAAATTTGGCGCGATTTCGGAGCCGGAGTTCGCCATAAACCAAACTTGGGTAAAAATACATGTTTCAAATGGATATCACAAGCGGTTTTGGACAATGCTAAGGTATGGTCCGATACAGTGGAAAAACCATGCTTTGATCGTGGTAATGAGTTTGCAGATTAGCCATGGCATATATACACTTTTTTTAGCCAATTTTTTTGTTGGACTTCGTGCCTGATTCTGGAAATCAAAGGAACACAAACTATTCTAATTGTATTGATGAAATATTAAGGGTTAAAATTTATATGTTAATAAAAAAAGAAACTTCTCCCGCTCATGCTGGAAAACGACAGCTCATGTACCCGGAGGGACGCCTCATGCCGGAAAACGACAGCTCATGGCGCAAAACATCATGTTGGTTCTCACGAAGAAAATGCGGAATGGGTTAAGTGGTGAATAAAAAACCCTGCCTTGATAATAATCGAGACAGGGTTTTGCTTTAATCATTTATTCGATGCGGTTAGTTGCCGTTGGGTCGGGGATACAGGCCGGCGGCCTCCACGATTTCGGGCACTTTTTCTTCCCACTCGATGGCCATCACATGGAATCCAGCCACGCCCTCGCATTCTTTC
>CAMYLH010000816.1 GCA_947259065.1 uncultured Desulfobacterales bacterium | reverse complement strand
TATCAAATTATTGTCAACGAGGTTATCATGAAACAAAGCGCTTTATTCAAAAACAGTGAGCCCCAGCATGAAAATATAAAGCAAATCGGCTATCGGCTTTATCTTAAATTTAGTGATCGTACTCCTGCAAAGGTTACTCTATATCATAACAACACGCTGGTCAAAATCATCGAGCTTTCCGACAAAGTAGCCAAAAAGCTTTTAGTTGTGGAAGCCGTTGAGATGGGCGCCGAAAAAAAGGCGCTGGCGGCAGCACTATGTATCACCCGCCAGACGGTGCATAACTATATTGAAATAAAAAAGTACTTTGGTATAGAAGGTTTAATACACAATTATTCGCCATCACGAAGCAAAAGCCTTCGCGAGCAGCGCCAGCGACATTCCAACCACCGCAGTACTGGCAACAAAGCAAGGCAGGTTGAACAGATCCACAAACAGCAGCGCGAAGCTGCCAGCAGCCAGCTTGAGCTGCCTTTGGCGACAGTGCCAATAGCTGCAGAAGATCAGCCCTTTAGTGAAGAACATAACTGGAAAGCCACCCGCTATGCCGGTGTATTTATGTACCTGATCCCCTTGATCACTGAAAACAAATGGCTGAAGCTGGTCATGGGATATTGCGGGGTTAGGTACAAGGTATTTATGGTATTTATTTTAATGGCGGCCTACAATATCCGCTCCATTGAACAGCTTAAAAACATTCGCAAACGCGAAGCTGGGCTGGTGCTGGGGATCAAACGCGTGCCCTCCAAGCTCAGGGTGCGCCGATGGCTTCATGATGTATCTGAGAAGAGAATCTCAACCCAGTTGCTTAAGGAGTTTTTCTGCCATCAGATGCGCGCAGGCCTTGTGGGCATGTGGTTGTGGTTTACCGACGGGCATCTTCTGCCTTATACCGGCAAGGAAAAAGTCCACTCGGGTTATAATACTCAACGGCGGATGCCAGTTGCAGGTCGAACAAACCTGGTAACCAGTGACAGCAGTGGCCGTATTGTGGACTTTGAGATCCAGGAAGGCAAGGGCGATCTGCGCAGCTACATTGTGAGCTTGAGCAAAAAGTGGCAAAATGAGTTAGTCCAGGAGCCGGTCATGGTTTTTGACCGTGAAGGTTATGGATGTGAGTTTTTCCATACCCTGCTTGAAAACCAGCTTTGTTTTGTGACCTGGGAGAAGTATATTGATACTCATAAACTCGACGCTTTTGCCCCCGAGATGTTCACTGACTCCTTTGAGTTCAACGCTAAGATGTATCGCATTTTTGAAGGTGAAAAAACCTTTACCCACAAACTTGAAGATGGCAGTGAGGAAAAATTTACATTAAGACGCATTTACATCTGGAATGTGACCAGCAATCGCAGAACCAGTGCTCTGGCCGGTGTATCGCCGGATAAGTTGAGTACTCGGGACTGTGCGTTGTCGATTTTAAGCCGCTGGGGAGCTTCGGAGAACACCTTCAAGCATCTGGCCGATAAACATCCGCTGCACTATCAGCCAGGATTTGAAATGGTTGACAGTGAAAAGCAGGAAATTACCAACCCCCAGTACAAACAAAAGCAGGGTCTGTTAGCGCGGTTGAAAACACAGCTGAACAAGAGCTACAAAAAGTTTTCAAAGAGCAAAGAAGTTTTTAATAAAGACGGTAGCATCCGCCAAAACAGCGTTCATCATCGCTTAAAGCACAAGATAGAGAATCAGGAAGCTGAAATTGCCGAGCTGAAACGGCAAATAAAACAAACGCCTGAAAAGATCGATATAACCTCACTGGAAGACTACCGCTGTTTTAAGCGCATTTGCAATGAGAGTAAAAATCTGTTTGATTTTGTAACCAGCTCAGTTTGGAATGCCCGCAAGCAAATGGTCGAGTGGCTGTTGCCGTATTATGAGAACAAAAATGAATACGTAGATTTGTTCTACGCTATTACCAATTGTCAAGGCTGGGTAAAGAGTGAAAAGCACACAGTCACGGTGCGCCTTGAGCCTCTTGAACAACCCAGCCGCCGGGTGGCTCTAGAACAGCTTTGCCGAAAATTAACCCTTTTAGGGGCACTAACGCCAGCTGGCAAGTCGCACGTTATTACAGTGGGCAACTGCCCGCTGAAATAATCAGTGT
>CAMYLH010000815.1 GCA_947259065.1 uncultured Desulfobacterales bacterium | reverse complement strand
TTATTCTGCTGCTACAGATTCTCCACCCGGGCTTCGTTTGGCAAGCTCCCGGTCGATCATGAAAAGACCGCCCTTGGCCTCACCCATCAGTTTTAGCTGCTCCAACACACCGGTGACACTCTCTTCTTCCTCCACCTGCTCCGATACAAACCACTGAAGAAAGATATTGGAGGCATGATCATGCTCTGTTAGAGCCAGCTCCACCAAACCGTTGATCAGGCCGGTTACCTTCTGCTCGTGTTCGAGGGTGGCTTCAAATACTGCCTGGGGTGAATTCCACTGGGACGGAGGGGCTTCGATTTGCAACAGGTTGACCCTGCCGCCCCGCTGGTTGATGAAGTCATAAAACTTCATGGCATGGGTTAATTCTTCCTGAGCCTGGTAATGCATCCAGTTGGCAAAACCATCAAGATTGATGGATTTAAAATAGGCATTCATCGACAGGTACAGGTAGGATGAATAAAGTTCCGCATTTAACTGGCCGTTGATTGCTTCCTGCATTTTTTCTGATATCATGATGCTTATCCTTTCCAGAGTCCGTGGAGATTGCAATATTCACGGGCCGTTACATTTTGGGCATCGGTCTTGAAAACGGCTTCGGGTGCTTCCCCGATGCATAAAAATTGTCGGTCGGCTTTGCCGTCTGCAATGATTTCGATCCATTCTATGTAGTGTTTCTCCTCCATCGGATGGGCCACATCACCGACTTTGACCTTAACACCACCTTCAACTTTTTCGATCACGGGAACGTGTTTTTCTTTGGCGGCATCCACCGTATTTTCAACCATTTTTTTCATGGCTTCTCCGCAGCAGACGAGCTCGCCTTCGCCGCCATGGATAACCTCAACGATGTTGCCACAGGCCTCACATTTGTAAATTTCCAAATTTTCCGGCATTTCATTCTCCTTTCATTTTTGTCGTTAAGCGCGATTTTGTCTCTCGATTTACCAGTTTTCACCCAATAGCTCAAAATGAGCCTGGGGATGGTCGCATGCCGGGCAATTTGCGGGTGCTTCGCTGCTCTCATACAGGTATCCGCAGTTGCGGCATCGCCAAACCGCCGGCGACTCTCTTTTGAATACCCGGCCGGCATCAATATTGGCTGCCAGGTCCAGATACTGTTTTTCATGCTGCTTCTCGGCAACCGCAATGGCGTTGAAGACAACAGCGATAGTGCCGAAGCCCTCTTCCGACGCGATTTTGGCGAAACCGGGATACATTTCCGTGTGTTCATAGTTTTCTCCGGCAGCCGCTTCCTTTAAATTTTCCATGGTCGTCGCGATGGTTCCGGCCGG
This sequence comes from uncultured Desulfobacterales bacterium, assembly GCA_947259065.1. Classification (GTDB taxonomy): domain Bacteria; phylum Desulfobacterota; class Desulfobacteria; order Desulfobacterales; family JAFDCJ01; genus JAFDCJ01. The sequence continues at coordinate 812 of CAMYLH010000815.1, read as the reverse complement.
GAATGCTCCGGTTATCTCCACCTCTCCGCCCTGAAGAAACTTAAATAATCTTTTGGCGTGTTCTTTTTCCTGGTTTGCAGTTTCGCTGAAGATGTCGGATATCTGGACATAGCCTTCTTTCTTGGCCTGACTGGCAAAATAGGTGTAACGGTTGCGCGCCTGAGATTCACCTGAAAATGCGGTTAATAAATTCTTTTCGGTTTGAGTTCCTTTTAAATCTGCCATCTGTTTACCCTCCAACTTTGTTTGATTCGTTCGTTATTTCCTCAATATTCATTCCACTTCAGGCCACCAGCCTTTTCTAATGTGATTTTGTTTTTCTTCTTCCGCCAATTTCTTCAGCTTGTAAGCAGAATCTCGTAAAATGCCGTAAAGAATGCCGCATCCGTTGTCTTCCCGATCGGTGTCCCCCTGGTCCGCCAGGTAGATCATATCTTCAACGAGTTCTAACGTTTTCGTAATGTGCAAGTTGCAAGGTTTCACGCTCATTCACTCTCCGGTAGGGTTGAAGTTTGGGTCACGATGGCAAGGCCATGTTTGCCGTATCGGAATCTGATTATTCCACTTCTTTACAAAATTTGTGCCAGAGGTGACTGCGTGATCGCCGTATACTTGTAGTTAGCTTATTTCAGAATGTTACAGGCCGGTCTCCATGTTTCAAAAACAGTGAAACGGATATCACCTATTAAATATGCGATACATGAAAATATAACGAATTAAATAAAAATTTAACTTACCGTAAGGTAATCGCTGAATATCATAATAAAAAAATCATTGCAAGACAGTCTCAGATTAATTTTTGGCACAAATGT
>CAMYLH010000814.1 GCA_947259065.1 uncultured Desulfobacterales bacterium | reverse complement strand
ACACTGAAGCTCACCCCACGCACCGGGTGCAGGACCCCGGCGGAAACCGGAATGTTCACCACCAGGTTCTGTACCTCCAGCACCTTGCTCATGATCAGCGCTCCTGGTCTCTGGTGACATCGCGCAACCCATCGCCGAACAGGTTTATGGCCAGGACCAGGACGAACAGGCAGGCGCCGGGAAGCGCCAGCAACCAGGGCGAGAAGAACATGTACTCACGGGCCTCGTTGAGCATCAGGCCCCAGGAGGGGGTGGGCGCCTGCACTCCGAAGCCGAGGAAGGACAGCGCCGCTTCCAGAAGGATGGCATTGGCCATCTCCACCGTGGCCACCACGGTGAGCGAGCTCAGCACGTTGGGAAAGATCTCGCGCACGATGATATAGGGTGCGGAACACCCGAGGGCGCGAGCCGCCGTGACGTAGTCGAGATCCCGTGCCTGCATGGTGATGGAGCGCATCACCACCGCGAAACGGTCCCACAGGAACAGGCCCAGCACCAGGATCACCACGGTGAGCGATGCACCCCAGGCAACCACAGCGGCCATCGCGACGAGGAACACCGGCATGGCCAGCCGGGTGTTGATGATGAAGTTCACCACCAGGTCCACCCGGCCGCCAAAGTATCCCGCCAGGACACCGAGCACGGTGCCGATGAACCCCGAGATAAGCATGCTGGAGAAGCCGATCATCAGCGAGACCTGGGATCCATAGATCAGCCGCGACAGGTAGTCCCGGCCCACCTTGTCGGTGCCCAGGATGTGGGTCTCGTCGTGTTTCTTGTCGTGCCAGAAAGGATTCATCAGCCGCGAGCTGAGCTCCTGCTCGTAGGGGTCGTGCGGCGCGATGAGGGGCGCGCAGACGGCGACGGCGAGGACCAGCAGCAGCGCGAAGGCGCCGAAGAGGAAGCTGTAGTTGCTGAGGATCCGGCGCCGCAGCTTGACCAGAGGCGGCGGCTCGATGATCTCGTCCAGGTCATCGAACATGGACCCATCTGGACTGGCCGGCGACGGAGGATGCATGACGTTCGACATGGGAATACTCCTTCACTTCACGCTGATGCGCGGGTCCAGGTAGGCATTCAACAGGTCCGCAAGGAAGGTGAGCACGACGTAGAAGGTCGCGAAGATCAACACGATGGCCTGGACGACCGGCAGATCCGCCCGGAGCAATGCATCGTAGCTGAGCCAGCCAATACCTTTGAGGTTGAAGATGGTCTCGATGACGATAGAGCCGCCGAGCATGAAGCCGAACCAGACAGCCGCCAGGGACACCACGGGGATGATGGCATTGCGCAGCGCATGCTTGAACAGCACGGTCCAGGGGCGCAGGCCCTTGGCCCGCGCGGTGCGGATGTAGTCCGAGCCCAGCACCTCGATCATGCCAGCCCGGGTAAGCCGCATCAGCGCAGGGGTTGCGTAGTAGCCCAGCGCGATGGTGGGCATGACGAAGTGCTGCCAGGTCGTATTGCCGGAGATGGGCAGCATGCGCCACCACACACCGAACACGATGATCATCATCAACGCGAACCAGAAGGTGGGTAGCGCCTGGCCGAGCACGGCGATGAACAGCGCGACGCGATCGATGAAGGAGTTCGGGCGCATGGCGGCCAGGGTTCCCAGGGGAATGGACACCACAAGGGCAAACAGGATGGCACACACACCGAGCGTTATGGTGGTGCCGATGCGCCCGGCGATCATCTCCGAGACCTGTTGCCTGTAGTGGAATGACTCACCGAAATCGCCGCGCAGGGAGCGCGCTGCCCAGTCGAAGTATTGCTGCACGACGGGTTTGTCGAAACCGTAAAGCTTGCGAACCGCCTCGATGTCCTCCTGGCTGGCGGTCTCACCGGCGATGGTCATCGCAGGGTCCGTCGACAGCTGGGTCAACGAGAAGGTGAGGCTGGAGACGACGATGAGGATCAGGAACGCGACAAGGGTTCGCTTCAAGGTATAGGCGAGCATTCTGCCTCCAACGTCCGGAACGGTCGCTGTGAAGCGGCCCGGCCCGGGCTGTTCATGAGTTCGTGGCGTGGTTGCGCGAGAGATCAGGATTCACGCAGCGGAGCCGACCGGGCGGAACTCCGCACGGGTGGCGGGGTGAGAAAACCCCGC